>NZ_JBQHSG010000024.1:0-32258 GCF_052066375.1 Bariatricus sp. HCP28S3_A7 | reverse complement strand
TGCCGTATTATCGCTGTCAATCTGCCATTAGCTCCCAGACTGCGCGGTCGATTCTTTAAAGGACGGAAAAATAATTTGTCGTTTGCGTCTCCCTCAATTCGCTGTCCAACATTTAGATACTCGCCTGTAACCTGAGCCTGTTCCAGTTCATAGATCAGAGTGCTGGCTTTTACGTATCTTACGGTGTGGAATAACCGCAATGCACTGATGCACAGGGCATTGGATATGTAGGTTTTACCTGAGCCTGTGCTTCCGGTTATCAGAAGGTTCTTTCCTTCGTCAATCCAGTCACAGGCAGCAAGCCTTTCAATGGTGCCTGTATCCAAGAAGCGGTCTGCATCATAAATGGATTCATCGATGTCCGCGGCCGGGTATTTCAGGGTTGCTTTCTTTAAAAAGCGGTTGAATTTCTTGTTGTAGCGGGTGTCCCACTCTGAACAGATAATCTCGGAAATCCGTTCATCAAAACTCTGAAGACCACTGTTGGGATTGGCAAGCTGTTTCTCCAGAGTGTCCGCCATGCTTGAAAGTTTCATCGATCTGAGCTTTCCACAAAGCTCAGAAAAGTTAATGTCAACTGTTGTAGTATTCATCATTTATAAAAGTCCTTTCCTCTGATATTTGTGTGTTCTGGAAGCTTTTCATTTCCGGGACTGCTGTTTTTGTTCAGCATGTCGGTCAGGACTCGTTTAAAATATGAATAACGGCAGGCGTTGCATGTGACACAGGTCTTGGCAGCTTCTTCAGCCACAAGACGGGAAACTCCGTCACAGCAACTAAACCTTATCATATTAGCACTGGAAGTAAACTTGGTAGCGGTGATTTGGGATGGGTCACATTAAATCAGATTAAAGGTTACGCTCGTGGCTCAAAACATATTAACGGGAAGAGATGGGCATTTATGGATGATACAGAAAATGGAAGTCTTGATGCTGGTTCTGAGGTTATTATTACAAATCGTGGTATTTTAAAACAGTTTGAAGCTGGTGATACTATATTCAATAACGAGCAAGTTCAAAGACTTTGGGAAATGAGTAAAGGGCTTGATAGTAAATTTATCAATCTTAATACTAGCAATGTGATTGGAAGTTTACCAAATATTGTGAATCGGAATGAGATGAGTCAAAAGACAGAAGTGAATTTGAATTTTGACACTCTCATGACAATCGAAGGAAATGTTTGTAAAGATGCGATACCTGGATTACAGAAGGAAATCGACAAGATGATTCCTCATATTTCCGATAAATTAGCAATTTATATTAAGGGAGACCTGAGAAAATTATAATTATAAGGCGGTATCTTATCACAAAGATACCGCTTATTTTTAAACAGTGTATAATTAGGCGGTGGAGTAATCTGTCGTCTATTATTTGTGTGATGAATAACTACTATTAAAATGTTAGAGGAGTGTTTTATATAGATAAATACGATATTGAGAACTTGCAGTATGCCTTGGATAATAATATAATTGATTTAGCATATATGCAAGAACAAATCAAGATGAAGAAAAGACAGAAATATTTAGAACAGCATGAGTTTAAGATTTGGAAAGGGAATGATGACAAATATAGAACATATTTACCAGATGAGAAGAAGGGGAGGAGATTATTAAAACGTAGCAACAAATCAGATATTGAAGATGAGATAATCAATTACTATAAATTGCTGGAAGAAAAATCACAAATTACATTTCAAAAAATGTATTGGAAATGGAGAAAAGTACAAGACGAATTGGTTTGCGAGAATACAACGTGTAAATATGATACTGATTATATTCGATTTTTCAAGGATACGGATTTTGAAAAAACGGTGATGGAGAAATTGAATGAAGAAGATATCAAAGTATTTTTATGCTCTACAATTAAAAGAAAGACTCTTAATAAAAAAGCGGCAAAAACATTATTTGGTTATATAAACAATGTGGTAAAAAGTGCAAGAGTTAATAAAATAATTGTTGATAATCCAATGGAGTTTCTTGAAGCAAAACAATTTTACAAATATTGTACTGAGGTTAAGAAACCAATTGAAAAGAAAATTGTTTCTGATAAAGAAATGCATTTACTTTATGAACAGTTTAATAGGGACTATCAGGAACAGCCGGAATATATACCTACATATGCGGTGGAATTTGCCACTTTAACTGGTTTTCGAGTTGCCGAAATATCTGCTTTGAAATGGGACTCCATAACAGATGAGTATATTATTGTTGATAAATCCGAAAAATATAATCGTAAAACCAAGGAATATTATATTGACAAAACCAAAAATCAGAAAGAACGGATATTCCCTTTAACTACTGAAATCAAAGATTTATTAAATAGAGTCAAGAAAGCTGAAATGAAATCAGGATATATTTGTGAATGGGTATTTGCAAATGAAAATGGACGAATTCATGCACCTATTATCTCATCATGTACAAAAAATAAATGTAGACAAGTTGGAATAACTGAAAAAGGCATTCATGCATATCGCAAAACCGTAAATTCAAAAATGAGGTGTAATGGAGTATCTTCTGTTGTTGCAGCTTCATTGCTTGGGCATAGTCAAGAGGTAAATGAAGAGTATTATACCTTTGATGTGGCAAGTTTGGAAGATAAAATCAAAGTAGTTTCTACGATGAATAAGCAGATGCTTGGATAAAAGATGAGGTAATCAAGAAGTAATCACGAGGTAATCAGAACAAGAGTTTGTTTTAGGTGGAAGAAATGCCTATTTTACAACAAAATCGGGGTAACAGGATTCGAACCTGCGACCTCGCGGCCCCCAGCCGCGCGCTCTAACCAAACTGAGCCATACCCCGATAATGGTTCTATTATAATATATCTATGAGAAAATCTCAATGATTATTTACAAAATTCTCATACGCTTAAACCCGCCAATTCTTGACAGTACTGATAAAAAGGTGCAAAATAAAGTCCAGTAGATGACAATAAGCAAAAAAGGGAATGAAGTGTAAGATGGAGAATCTGATATTTAGTTTAAATGCAACGGTCCCGGTATTTCTTATGATGCTTCTGGGACTTTTATTTCGCAGGATCGGGTGGATTGACGAGCAGTTTGCCTCGAAGATGAATAAATTCGTGTTCATGGTTCCGCTCCCGGTGCTGGTGTTTGAGGATCTTGCGACGGTAGATTTTGAAAAAGTGTGGAATGTTAAGTTTGTGCTTTTCTGTTTTGGGGCGACGGTGCTTAGTATTGCGATTGCGGCAGCAGTCTCCTGTTTGTGGAAGGACAAATGTATCCAGGGAGAATTTATCCAGGCGTCCTATCGGAGCAGCGCGGCGCTTCTTGGAATTGCATTTATCCAGAATATTTATGGGAATGCGGGCATGGCACCGCTTATGATCATCGGAAGTGTGCCGCTTTATAATATTATGGCGGTCGTGGTGCTGTCTTTTTTTCAGCCGGAGAGAAAAGGACTGGATGGTGAGGTGATTAAAAAGACGCTCAAAGGGATTGTGACAAATCCGATCATCATTGGTATAGCAGCCGGACTTTTATGGTCGGCGCTTAGGATTCCGATGCCGCACATTATGGAAAAGACGGTTTCGAATCTTGGAGCGGTGGCTTCGCCGATGGGGCTTATGGCCATGGGAGCGACCTTTGACATTAAGAAAGCATTTGGGAAAATCAAGCCTTCGGCGACGGCGGCATTTATCAAGCTGGTCGGACTGGCAGCTGTTTTCCTGCCGATTGCGATTTCGCTTGGATTTAGAAATGAAGAGCTGGTGGCGATTCTGGTTATGCTTGGTTCGGCAACCACGGTCAGCAGTTATGTTATGGCGAAAAATATGGGGCATGAGGGCGTCGTATCTTCCAGCGTGGTCATGCTTACCACGATGTTCAGTGCATTTACGCTGACTATGTGGCTTTATATTTTGCGAACACTGGCATTGATTTAGTACAAGAGTGTGTTGGTTATGAAATAATCAGAGGTGGAAAATGTATCTGATATCGGTTTATTTTGATGATAAAACGGATCGGAGAATCCGGAACTGGATGGAACAGGCCGCAAAAAGGAGCGGTAATAGTTATATGATTGACGCAAAGGTTCCGCCGCATATTACGATTTCGGCGTTTGAGACCAGACGGGAAACTGAAGCGGCAGAGATGCTGAAATGTGCAGCCGAAGATATGAAGAGCGGAACAGTCATGTGGGCATCGGCGGGAGCGTTTTTCCCTGGAGTGATCTATCTGGCTCCGGTGCTGAATGCGTATTTGCAGGGGTTGTCTGTGAAAATATATGAAGGCCTGACAGGGATCGAGGAGACGCGGATCAGCCCGATGTATAGACCGTTCCAGTGGATGCCGCACACGACGATTGCAAAAAAGCTGGAAAAAGAAGAAATGATGGCGGTGTTCCGGGTGATGCAGGAGCAATTCGGTGTGTTTTCCGGCGATATTGTGAAAATCGCGCTTGCGCGGACGAATCCCTATGAGGATCTGATCTGTGTAGAACTGAATAAATGAGAATATAATGGGCGGTGTGAATGAAGAGGTTCATGCCGCTTTATGCATTTTGAAAAATAGGGTAACTGTTCAGAGCCAACCTCGAAAACACTTCGTGTTTTCTCAGTGTGGCGTATCCGCCAAATAGATTTGTACAAAAAAGTGCTCACGAATGCAAGCATTCATCGCCCTTTTTTGACAAATCTGCTTGGCTCTGAACAATTACAAAATAGGAAATAATTAAGAATAGGGCAAGAAAGTCTTCAAAACATTTTGTTACCATGGAGAAAACAAAATGAGGAGGACTGGAAATTGCAGGTGCAGAGAAGACAGGCAAGGCTCAGGCGAATAAAAAGAAAGAGAAGACTGAGAATCTTAAAAAGAATTTTAGCGGCAATATTGCTTTTGATTGCAGTTTATATAGGAATTTCGTGGTTTAACCGGTATTCTATAGATCATATGAGGGACAGCGGCGAGTATCCGGAGAGCCTGTTGGCATTGGCGGAGCGGAATCCGGAGACGAAGCAGTTTGTCAGGGATTATCCGAAGAATAAGGATCGTCAGGATGAAATTGATGTGTCGGGGGAAGTGAAGGAAGGAGAAATACCGCTGTTCCTGCAGTGGGATGAACGGTGGGGATATCAGATTTATGGTGATGATTTTATGGCTGTAACCGGGTGTGGCCCGACTTGTTTGTCCATGGTCTATTGTGGTCTTACAGGAAATGCGGACTGGAATCCGTTGGCGGTGGCTAAAAAGGCGGATCAGAAAGGATATTATGTGGCGGGCAGCGGCTCTTCCTGGAGTATTATGACCGATATTGTGGGAGAATTGGGGCTTTCGGCCTCGGAAATCTCGCTCAGTGAGACGAGTATCCGGTCAGAGCTGGAAGCGGGGCATCCGATTATTTGTATTGTAGGTCCCGGAGATTTCACGAACGGGGGCCATTTCATTGTTCTGACAGGGGTGGACGATGAAGGGAATTATATCATCAGAGATCCGAACAGTAAAAAGAACAGCAGTAAAGCATGGGATCCGGAGCGGGTCATGGGACAGATCCGGAATCTGTGGAGTTATAGCTATTAAAGAAACCTCTTTACACCGAAGCGAATGAAATACGGTGTAAAGAGGTTTTTGTGTTCAGGTATTATCTCAGTACGAAATACTGTTCATACCATAATAAGAAAGAGTAAACGGTGTAAATCTTTCTGTGGTAGTTGCCGACCTTGTTCTTATGGTCTTCCAGCCATTTCATCAGAACATTTCTGTCGAAGAATTCAGATACAAAATCCTTCTGGAACATTTCTTTTACGCGGTTATAGTATTTGTCCTCGCGGAGCCATACGCGGAACGGTACGAGGAAACCGAGTTTTTTGCGCTGTGCCCAGTCCATCGGGATGTGGGAAAGAGCGGAGGTACGGAATGCTTTCTTCGTCTCTTCTCCCTCAACACAGTATTTGGTGTCGATACTGCGGGCGAGTTTCCACACTTCTTTGTCCAGATACGGAACGCGAAGTTCCAAAGAATGAGCCATGGTCATTTTGTCTGCTTTCAGAAGTATGTCATGCGGCAGCCACAGGTGCATGTCCAGGAAAAGTTTTTTATGGAAATCATCCTGGTCTTTTACCTGGTCAAAATAAGGTTTGGTCACATCCTGATATCTTAAGTCAGATTTATATTTCGGAGCCAGCACTTCATTTGCCTCTTCGTTGTCCATGATAAATGCCTGTCCGATATAGGAATCTTCTACAGAAGTTGCATTTCTCTTCAGGAAATTCAGACCGCGGTGATTTGGTTTGCTTGCAGCCCAGTCGCCGAGCTTCTTACGGATTGAAGCCGGAACTACCTTGCGGTAGAAGTCACCAGATTTACTTGGTTTATACGTATCGTAGCCGCCGAACATCTCATCGGCACCTTCCCCACTCAGGACAACCTTGACATCCTTTGCAGCCAGCTCAGACAGGTAGTAAAGCGGTACGGCTGACAGGTTCGCATGCGGTTCATCGGAGTGGTACTGTACTTCCGGCAGGGCATCGAAGAATTCGTCGGAAGAAATCTCTTTCTTGGCATTGGACATATGAAGGATGTCGCAGAGATCCTTGGAGTAGGTGGTCTCGTCGAAGCCGCCCACTTCAAATCCAACGGAGTAAGTCTTCATCGGTTTAACGGTGGAAGCAATGTAGCTGGAATCCACACCGCCTGACAGGAAGGAACCAACTTCTACATCACTGATCTGATGGTAATCAACCGATTCCTGAATGGTCTCGCCAATCAGTTTGACAGTCTCATCGAAGCTTCTGTCCTGCTTCTCGTAGGTCGGGTCGAAATATTTGGTTGTCTTAAAGTCCTTGCCGTCGTAGGTAAAATAGGTTCCCGGCTCCAGTTTGTATACATCCTTGAACATGGTCTCAAGAAGTGGGTTGTACTGGAAGGTCAGGTACATTTTCAGTGCTTCTTTATTGACTTCTTTATGAAAATGCGGGTGGGCAAGGAAAGATTTGATCTCAGAACCAAAAAGCAGACTTCCGTTCATTTTTGCATAATAGAACGGTTTGATTCCGAAATAATCTCTTGCGCCGTACATGGTGTGATTTTCCTTGTCATAAATTACGAAGGCGAACATGCCGCGGAGCATGGAAGCGGTCTTCTCGCCGTAGGTCTTGTAAGTCTGGAGAATGACTTCGGTGTCGGAATTGGTCTGGAACGTACATCCGTGCTTCTCGATCAAATCCTTGCGGATCTCCTGATAATTGTAAATCTCACCGTTAAATATAATGACATGCTTTCCATCTGCGCTGTGAATCGGCTGTGTGCCGCCCTCCAGGTCAATGATACTTAAACGACGGAAACCAAGTGCTACATAATCATCTACAAAACTGCCCTTGCTGTCCGGGCCGCGGTGCGCGATCAGCTCGCCCATCTTATCGATTACTTCTTCTCTATTGAAATCGCCAGTGCCGTAATAGCCTGCAAATCCGCACATATTTTTACACATCCTTTCCGAAAAGTGGTTGTTTCTGATGCGTTGCATCATTATAACTATAACATAGCTGGTATAAAATTGACAGTGTAAAGTTTGGAAAACTCATTTTATTGAGTAACTTAAGAAAATGTGAAATTTTTGTAATTTGTCGTAAAATGGTGTTTTCTGTAGAAAAAATGTGCTAAAGTATTAGTACAAATCAGGAAGGAACCATATCGATGATAGATTTTCGCTTTGATAGAACACAGTTAAATGGAATAAAAGAAAGAAAAAAACTTCTAAAATACAGAAAGATAGCTATTCTGGTACTTGGAATTGCAGTTGTTCTTTTGCTGCTCCTTGGGATGGGCAGAATGAAAAAAACAAAGGAGGCTGCGCGGATCGAGAAAGAAAAACAGGAGGCAGTTGAGAAAGCCGAGCAGGCGAGAAAGGACGCCGAAGAGGAGCGGGAAAGGCGGATCGAGCAAGTACTGACTTCTGACAAATATGGAGCACAGCTCCGGGAGCTGTATGCGAGATATCCTCAGGTGGAGAAAATTCTGCTGGACAGAGATTCCTACCCGGACTGGCTGATTGAATATTTCACAAAGCATAAAGAGGCAGTGGACTGGGTCGTGGATTATCCGGAGTACATGGCAAAAGGGTCTGATGCGCTCAATGAAGCAGTTCCGGCATCGGTTGATTTAAGTGAATATCAGCTCCGTAACAATATTCCGCTTTACTATCAGTGGGACCAGACATGGGGATATGCGTCATACGGAAGTGGTACGATCGCAGTCAACGGATGTGGTCCGACTTGCCTTGCCATGGTCGTGACAGGACTCACCGGAGACGGAAGTGCCACTCCGAAAAAGGTTGCCGACTTGAGTATGGAGTGGGGATATTGTACAAATGATGTTACGGACTGGGCCTTGATGACGGACGGAGCATCCCGGCTGGGGGTACACTCCTGGCAGATTACCAAATGGACGGTAGAAGGTGTACAGAGCGAATTGCGCGCAGGCTATCCGATCATCTGCAGCATGGGCCCCGGGGATTTCACAGAGCAGGGGCATTTTATTGTGCTGACAGGAGTGACGGACGATGGAAAGATCATTGTGAATGATCCAAACAGCCGAATCAACAGCCGTAAAAAATGGGATGCGAAAAGGCTGCTTGATCAGATGAAAGGGATGTGGGCGTTTGGCGTGTAAAAACGCTGAAATGTCCACATTTTTCTTGCATTTTCCAGTAAAATATGGTATAAATAAATACTGTCGAGAGACATTTGAAGGGTGGATTCCCGAGTGGCCAAAGGGGACAGACTGTAAATCTGCTGCAATATGCTTCGGTGGTTCGAATCCACCTCCGCCCATTGGTGTATGGCTAAAAGAGACAGTGCAGAGCACGTATGCTCTTTGATTTAAGCCGGTTAAACACCTCTTGCCGCAGTGGCGGAACTGGCAGACGCCCGGGACTTAAAATCCCGTGGGTAGCGATACCCGTACCGGTTCGATTCCGGTCTGCGGCACACGGAAAACCTCGTTAATTCGGGGTTTTTTTTGTGTGCCGAGCATGGTGGAGATTTACATATTGACACAGTTAAATCGATTATGAGACAGGCTGGAATACAACTTCAGCAATGTCCATAATATAGATGTATATATGTTAATACAATCAAGGAGGCAATCATAATGAAATTAATTTATCCAGCAGTATTCTATCCTTTTTCGGATGGAAGCGGGGGCTATGTTGTAGAGTTTCCGGATTTGCCTGGATGCGTTACGGAAGGAAAAAATTTAGAAGATGCATTTGAAAATGCCACAGATGCAGCTAGCGGATGGGTTCTCGATGAACTAGAAGAGGGAAATGTTGTTCCGAAGTCTTCTGATTATGATTCCGTAGAAAGGAGGGAAGGCGGTCAAGTAAGCATGGTATTACTTGATATGGACGCCTACGCAGAACGATATGGTGAAAAAGCAGTAAGGAAAAATGTTACAATTCCAGCATGGCTCAATTCTTATGCAGAAAAACAAAAAATTAATTTTTCGCAAGTGTTGCAAGAAGCATTGTTTGCGAGAGCAATTAATAAGTAGAACGGCATGCAAAATAGCACTCGATATTGAGTGCTATTTTGATATATTAAAGCAAATAATGTTCAAATCAAGCGACGCTTGATGTCTTTGGCAAACAGTATCTTAAACAGAGTGCGAATGAATGGCTGTATAAAGAACAACTGCGTAAAGAACGCAAATGGAAAGTTATAGCATACCAGCTTCAGCCAGTTTGCCAACAGTGTAAGTATATGGAAGCCCGCATAATATGGATAGTACAAAATCGCAGCCAGAAAGCTCATGGCCGGGCACATCAGACCGACTGTGGCACAGATTATGGCCGTCTCAAACAGAACAGGATGCGTAGTTCCGGGGTCAAACACCTTACAGGCAAGTTTGAAGGAGCAGGGACTTCCCATTATGCATTCTAATGCATAAGCGAGACAGAACTCGACTAAGATGACTGCCCATATAGGACAAAAGCGCCCGAGCATCATGACTCCTCCATTCAGCCGGATGCCGTCCAGAACACCGGCAGCCCCTTCTATTGATGAAAAATAAGATCCATTTACCACATATAAGCTGTAAAATACATAGGCATGGACGGTGACAATGACTGTGAGTAATGCGAAAATCATTCGCTGAAACTGGTTTCTTGGCATAAAAATTTCCTCCCTTTTGGCATAAAAAAACAAGTATTGCATTTGCAGTAAATCAGTGGAGTGTACCGTGATCAGATTTACGTGCAAAGCACTACTTGTGTCGTTTATCGCCATATTGATTTGTGTTTTCATTATGTTATTTTATCGGTCGGAAATGAAAAAGTCAAGAAATAATAATTGGATTAAGCAAACAAAATTGATGAGCAAAGGAGATACTTTGCATATTTTTGAAGAAGTATGCATATATTAGTAATGGTATTTATATTAATAAAAAATGAGCAAACAAAAAATAAAATGAGCAAACAAAATCAATTGAATTTGTTTGCTTATTTTGTTATACTTTGTTTAATGAAGGGAGTGAAAAACGATGTTAAGCGAAGAGTTGATTGAATTAGCAAATCAAACGATGCATCTAAAAGCTGAGACTCAAACGTTAGAAGTAAAAGCGGCACATGGAGGCTGCCCTAAAAAACTTTATGATACATTATCCAGTTTTTCCAATCAGGACGGAGGCGGAGTTATTTTATTTGGTCTGGATGAATCAAAAAATTTTGCCTGTGTTGGTGTGTATGACCTGCAGGATTTGCAAAAGAAGGTAACAGAGCAATGTAATCAGATGATTCCTCCGGTTAGGGCGGTATTTACAGTGGCCGAGTTGGATGGAGAATTCATTTGTTCAGCTGAAATTCCTTCTGCGGATCTGACGGAACGTCCTTGCTATTATTCCGGAGCAGGGCGAATCAAAGGTTCCTATGTTCGGGTCGGAGATGCAGATCTTCCTATGACAGATTATGAGATATACACTTATGAAGCATTTCGAAAGCATTTACACGATGATGAAAGAGTGATCGAGAGGGCCAAAATGTCACTTCTGGATCAGGATAAGGTTCAGGGGTACCTTTTGCGGATGAGAGAAGAACGACCGGGTTTTTCCAAATTGAGCATGGAACAGGCTTATGAAATGCTGGCAATTACGAGGGATGGGATTCCAACGTTGGCGGCAATTTTGAATTTTGGACTGTATCCGCAGGGATATTTTCCACAGCTTGCAATTACTGCGATTGTTGTTCCGGGGCAGGAGATTGGCGATGTTAGTCAGGACTCTGTAAGATTTTCAGATAATAAACGGATTGAGGGAACTTTGCCGGCGATGCTTTCCGAAGCTATTTCGTTTTGCAAGCGAAATATGAGGGTGCGTACAATTATTGATCCCCGGACCGGAGAACGAATGGATAAGACGGAATATCCTATTGAAGCGATTCGTGAGGCAGTTTTGAATGCATTGATCCATCGGGATTACAGTCATTTCACGGAAGGAACCCCCATCCAGATTAATTTCTTTACGGATCGCATGGAGATTCATAGTCCGGGAGGATTGTATGGAAGAATGACTGTTGAGGATCTTGGTAAATCCCGGCCTGATCTGCGCAATCCGGCGCTTGCGACAATGTCGGAATTTCTTTTGAAAACAGAAAATCGTTATTCGGGTATCCCTACTATTCGACGGGAAATGGCGGCAGCAGGCTTACCGGCTCCTGTGTTCATTAATCGACGAAATGAATTTATAGTTATTTTTTACAACAAACAGCAGACAGAGGAAAACGATGCTGAAAAGGAGCAAAATGGTGGAACGGATACGTTGCTGGAATTTTGCAGAATTCCGAGAACACGCAGGGAAATTGCAGATTATCTGGGAATCAATACTGTATTTTATGTGATGCAGCATTATGTACAGCCTTTGCTTGCAAGTGGAAAACTTGTAATGACAATACCAGAGAAACCGAAAAGCCGGAATCAGAAGTTTGTGACAAAAGAGGAAAGAGAGATGTTCTAATATGAAAGTAGCGGATATGTCAGCGGAGCAAAAGGTGGAATACATGACGACCGAGCCGATCCCACGTTTGGTAAGTCAGATGGCGGTACCGACGATCATCAGTATGTTGGTGACGTCATTTTACAATATGGTAGACACGATGTTTGTGGGAAGGATCAATACGCAGTCGACGGCAGCGGTCGGTATTGTCTTTTCGGTGATGGCAATTATTCAGGCGTGTGGGTTTTTCTTTGGACACGGATCGGGCAACTATATTTCCAGAAAACTGGGCGAACAGAATTTTGAGGATGCTAAGAAAATGGCAGCGACGGGATTTTTTTCTGCATTTATTGTGGGGCTTGTACTTGGTGTGCTGGGACTGATTTTCCTGCGTCCGCTGTCGGTATTTCTCGGATCCACGAAAACGATTCTTCCATATACAATGAGCTATCTTCGGATCATTCTGATCGGTACGCCGTTTATGATGTCTTCTCTTGTAATCAATAATCAGCTCCGTTTTCAGGGGAGTGCATCTTTTGCAATGGTAGGAATTGTGACCGGAGCTGTTTTGAATATTGCGCTGGATCCGATTCTGATCTTTGGATGCCATATGGGAGTGGCAGGAGCGGCTTTGGCCACGGTGATCAGCCAGATCGTCAGCTTCCTGGTATTACTTAGAGCCAGCATGAAGGGCGGGAATTTCAGGATATCGTTCCGGAATTTTACGCCAAACGGACATTATTTTTATAATATATTCAAGGGCGGTGTGCCGTCTCTTTGCCGTCAGGGACTCGGAAGTGTGGCGACGATCTGCATGAATACGACGGCAGGAATTTATGGCGGGATCTATGCGGACGCAGCGATTGCGGCGATGGGAATTGTGGCAAGGATTGCGATGTTTGCGAATTCAGCGTTGATTGGATTCGGGCAGGGATTCCAGCCGGTGTGCGGCACGAATTATGGCGCGAAGCGGTATGACAGAGTCCGGGAGGCTTTTTTCTTCTGTGTGAAGACAGCAGTTGGTGTATTGGTTGTCATCTCGGCGGCGGGATTTGTGTTTGCGGGGCCGCTTGTGCATCTGTTCCGCGAGGACGCTGATGTTGTGCGGATCGGAAGTCTGGCACTTCGGCTTCAGTGTCTGGTATTTCCATTGAATGCATGGATCGTTATGTCAAATATGATGCTTCAGACCATTGGACAGGCGCTGAAAGCATCTGTTCAGGCGGCGGCCAGGCAGGGGTTGTTCTTTTTACCGCTGATTTGGATCCTTCCACAGTTTTTCGGGCTTCTGGGTGTACAGATGTGCCAGACGGTGTCGGATGTGCTGACATTTTCGTTGTCCGTGCCGTTGTGCTTGAGTGTGTTGAAGGAACTGAAATGATTATGGAAGTAATTGGAAATTCTGAAAAAGGGAAAAGAAGTGAATAACTTACCTTGCTGTTATGATTTTTTATTTCATAACTTTCGGTTTTGTGTGCGATTCTATAATATTATTGTCAAAATTCGTAACAAACATTGCCTTTACGGATTATTCTGCATTTCTCTTCCAAAAATCCGTAACAAGCCACCATTTCTATGGATTATCCCATGGTTTTCTCCTAGAAAATCCGTAACATCCCAGCAATACTTTACAATCTAATCATATATCGATCAACTGTCTTGTCACATGCAATGTCATATAATATAATGCCTGTCAATGAGCTTTTATCCCAGCTCATATTCTCGGATTGGCATTCCAAAATCAAAGAAAGCATTTCCCGGAGCAGAATAACAACACAATACCATACAAAGTGAAAGGTGAGAGACATGACATTAGAAGAAGAAATACAGGCATTAAAAAAGGAAAAAATGCGGTCATTCTGGCGCACTATTATGTGAGGCCGGAAGTGCAGGAAATCGCGGATCATATCGGAGATTCTTTCTATCTCAGCAAGGCGGCTGTCGGACTTAAGGAGCAGACGATCGTGTTCTGTGGAGTTTCGTTTATGGGTGAAAGTGCCAAGGTGCTGAATCCGGAAAAGACGGTTTTGATGCCGGATATGGAGGCAGACTGTCCGATGGCACATATGGCAGATGCCGAGACGATTCAGAAAATGAGGGAGAAATACGAGGATCTGGCAGTGGTGTGCTACATCAATTCCACGGCAGAGCTGAAGAAGTATTCGGATGTCTGTGTGACTTCGGCAAATGCGGTTCAGATTGAGAAGGCGCTTCCCAATAAGCATATTTTCTTTATTCCGGATCGGAATCTGGCACATTATATTGCGGAGCAGGTTCCGGAAAAGGAGTTTGTCTATAATGAAGGCTTCTGTCCGACGCATGAACGGCTGCAGGCAGAAGAGGTGCTGGAGGCAAAGATGGAAATGAAAACGGATGTAGTGATCGTAGGAACCGGAGTCGGAGGTTTGTTCGCAGCGCTCAATCTTCCGGAAGAGAAGCAGATCATTATGATCACAAAAGCGGATCTGGAGAGCAGTGATTCGTTCCTTGCGCAGGGCGGAATCTGTGTACTGCGCGACGATGAAGACTACGACAGTTATTTTGAAGATACGATGCGGGCGGGGCATTATGAGAACCGGAAAGAGTCGGTGGATATTATGATCCGAAGCTCCAGAGAGATTATCAGAGATCTGATCGGATACGGTGTGGATTTTGCCAGGGAAAATGGAGAATTAGCCTTTACACGCGAAGGGGCTCATTCAAAGCCGAGAATTTTATTTCATGAGGATATTACGGGAAAAGAGATTACGAGTAAATTAATCACACAAGTAAAGAAACGAAAAAATATTAAAATATATGAATACACAACTATGACGGATGTTGTGGAGGAAGATGGGATCTGTTCGGGCATTGTGGCGACAGCTCAGGATGGAACGGAAATGAAGATTTTTGCGCCGGATACGATTCTTGCAAGCGGGGGAATCGGAGGACGGTATAAACATTCCACGAATTTCCCGCATTTGACGGGAGATGCACTGGATGTGGCGAAGAAGCACGGCATCCGTCTGGAACATCTGGACTATGTTCAGATCCATCCGACGACGCTGTATTCCACAAAACCGGGAAGACGTTTCCTGATTTCTGAGTCGGTGCGGGGAGAGGGCGCGGTCTTATATAATAAGAAGAAAGAGCGTTTTGTAAATGAACTTCTTCCGCGGGATGTGGTGACGAAAGCGATCAAAGAAGAAATGGAGAAGGACGGTACGGATTACGTGTGGCTTTCCATGGAACATATTGATAAAGAGACGATTTTGAAACATTTCCCCAATATTTATCAGCATTGTCTGGAAGAAGGGTACGATGTGACGAGGGAGTGTATTCCGGTTGTTCCGGCGCAGCATTATTTTATGGGCGGAATCTGGGTGGATTCGGACAGCCGGACCTCGATGGAGCATCTGTATGCAGTCGGGGAGATCAGCTGCAACGGAGTACATGGGGCGAACAGGCTGGCGAGTAATTCACTTTTGGAGAGTCTGGTATTTGCCAAACGGGCGGCGAACCGGATTTCCGGTCGGAAAAATGAAGTAAAGCCGGAAGGATCGGTTAAATAACTGGAAAAGATGGGACAAGGAGTGTATAATCAGAGATGAACGAAATAACGATGACATTACAGGCAGATCATTTAATTCTTGAGGCGCTTAAGGAAGACATTTCAAGCGAAGATGTTACGACGAATTCTGTTATGAAAGAGGCTGTGAGAGGAGAAGTACAGCTGATCTGTAAGCAGGACGGAATCATTGCGGGGCTGAATGTATTTGCAAGAGTATTTCAGCTGTTGGATGCCGGGACTGAAGTGGAATTTTTCTGCAAAGACGGTGATGCGGTCAAGAGCGGCGAACAGATGGGCGTGGTGCGCGGCGACATTCGCGTGTTGCTTTCCGGTGAGCGTGTGGCACTTAACTATTTACAGAGAATGAGTGGGATCGCGACCTACACGAATTCGGTTGTGAAGCTTCTTAAGGGAAGCAAAACGAAACTTCTGGATACCAGAAAGACAACCCCCAATATGCGTATATTTGAGAAATATGCAGTCCGGGTCGGAGGTGGCTTCAACCATCGCTATAATTTGTCAGATGGAGTCCTCTTGAAAGATAATCATATCGGAGCTGCCGGAAGTGTGAAAAAGGCAGTGGAGATGGCGAGGGAATATGCGCCGTTTGTCAGAAAGATCGAAGTGGAAGTGGAGAATCTGGATATGGTAAGGGAAGCACTGGAAGCCGGCGCGGACATTATCATGCTGGATAATATGTCACCGGAGGAGATGAAAGAGGCCGTCCGTATCATTGACGGAAGAGCCGAAACCGAATGCTCCGGCAATGTGACGAAGGAAAATATTGCAAGACTGACTGCAATTGGCGTGGACTATATTTCCAGTGGGGCGCTGACACATTCCGCACCGATCCTCGATATTTCCATGAAGAATCTGCATGCAGTGTAGGGTAATTTGATAAAGGAGACTTGTAGAATGACAGGGACACAAAGACGGGAAGAGATTGTAAATACAATCCGCAGCAGTATGGTTCCGGTCTCGGGGAAGGAACTGGCAGCGAGATTTGACGTGAGCCGGCAGGTGATCGTACAGGATATCGCGCTGATCCGGGCAGCAGGATATGATATTATTTCTACCAACAGGGGATATATTCTGAATGCACCGAGCCAGGCAGAGAGAGTTTTCAAGGTGAATCATACCGATGAACAGCTCGAAGATGAACTGTGCTCGATCGTGGATCTGGGGGGCAAGATTATCAATGTGATGGTAAATCACAGAGTTTACGGACGAATGGAAGCGCCGCTTGGAATTACTTCGCGCAGAAAGGTGAAGGAATTTCTGGAAGATATACAAAGCGGAAAGTCCAGTCCGCTGAAAAATATTACTTCGAACTATCATTATCACCGGGTTGAAGCGGACTCGGAGGAAACTCTGGATATGATAGAGGATATGCTTAGGCAGAAAGGATATCTGGTAGAAGCACAGTAACACAAAAGCAGGGCAGGATGTAAGAGTCTGTATCCGGAATAAAAGGAGAAAGAGAGGGAATCATAATGGAAAGGTTTCAAATCAGGAACGAAAGTCTGACGCTGGAGATCGATGCTCATGGGGCAGAGATGAAGTCACTAATAGATAACTGCAGCGGGCAGGAATATTTGTGGTGCGGGGATGCGGCATACTGGGGACGGACTTCGCCTATACTTTTCCCACTTGTGGGAAATTACAGGGAGAAACAAAGCTGTTTCGATGGAAAATGGTATTCACTTTCTCAGCATGGATTTGCCCGGGATATGGATTTTGAACTGGTATCCGAAAAAGGTGATGAAATCTGGTTCGCGTTGGAAGATTCCCCTGAGACTCTGGAAAAATATCCGTTTGGTTTCCGACTGGAATTGGGATACAGGCTGCAGGGACGGGCGGTGGAAGTGCTCTGGAAAGTCACGAACAAAAATGATCGGGAGATGTATTTCTCCATCGGCGGTCATCCGGCGTTCAATTGTCCGCTGAGAGAGGGAGAGAAACAGACGGATTACCGGATCGGGTTCGATACTTGTGAGCCGCTTACGGCCAGTGTGCTGGATGAGAACGGCACGGTGTCCGAGAGGACGAAGGTGCTGGAACTCACGGACGGAATGCTGCAGATTACAGATTCGCTATTTGATGAGGATGCGCTGATCGTGGAACATGATCAGGCCCATAAAGTTGCTTTGTATACGCCGGAAGGTGAAAAATATCTGGAAGTTAAGTTTGAAGCGCCTCTATTCGGAATCTGGTCACCGGCAGGGAAGCATGCGCCGTTTGTCTGCATTGAACCCTGGTACGGAAGAAGTGACCGGGCGGATTTCGGACAGAAACTGGAAGAAAGAGAATGGGGCAATGTTCTGAAAGCCGGAGAAATCTTCACTGCGGCATATCAGATTTGCGTATAAAGCCGAAAAGGGTAAAAAAGGAGAAGGATATGAAGAAGAAAAAATTGACAGCACTGCTTCTTGTCCTTTGCATGGGTGTGGCTGCATTATCCGGATGCGGTTCCAGGGAAGATGCGAAGGAAGATGTGAAAGAAGAGGAGCAGCAGGAGGCAGAGACAGAAGAAGAGAATAAAGAGCCGGAGGAGGCAAAACCGTCAGCGGTGATCAACATTGGTGCAATGAAAGGCCCTACTGCGATGGGAATGGCACAGTTGCTTGACGATGAAAACTATAATGTTTCTATTGTGGCATCTCCGGATGAAATGGTTCCGATGGTTGTACAGGGACAGGTAGATATTGCAGCGATTCCTGCAAACCTTGCAGCGACTCTTTATCAGAAGACGGAGAAGCAGATTAGTGTACTGGCTGCGAATACGCTGGGCGTATTGTATCTGGTGGAAAATGGCGATACAATCCATTCGGCGGCGGATCTGAAAGGGAAAACAATCTATTCCAGCGGCAAAGGAGCAACGCCGGAATATGCATTGAATTCGGTATTGAAGGCAAATGGCCTGGATCCGGAGAAGGATGTGACGGTTGAATACAAATCCGAGCATGCAGAGGTCGTCGCGGCACTGGCAGCAGATACGGCAGCAGTCGGACTTCTTCCGCAGCCGTTCGTGACTACGGCACTCATGAAAAATGAGAATCTGCGAGTGGCCCTGGATCTCAACGAACTCTGGGAAAGCAGTATCGACGATGGAAGCCGTCTGATCACCGGCGTTGTAATCGTGCGGAATGAATATCTGAAGGAACATGAAGACGACGTGAAGATCTTCATGGATGCCTATGAAAAATCCGTCGATTTTGTAAACAGTGATGTGGAGGCTGCGGCAGAGATTATCGGGGCACATGAAATTGTTACGAAGGAAGTTGCAGTAAAAGCAATCCCGGAATGTAGTATCGTATTTATTGAGGGTGATGAATTGAAGACGATGCTGTCCGGTTATCTGAATACACTGTTGGAACAGAATCCACAGATCATTGGAGGAAGTGTACCGGATGATGCGTTCTATTACAAACGATAAACGTAGAGATTCATGGATGAAAAAATACGGAATACAGGTGCTGGCGGCTGCGTTCTGGATCGCAGTCTGGCAGCTGGTCAGTATGTGGCTTGGACAGGAGATCCTTTTGGCATCTCCTGTTTCTGTTATAAAGAAACTGGGAGAGCTGATCGTGACTTACGATTTCTGGAAGTCTGTCGGGTTCAGCTTCGGAAGAATCGTACTCGGGTTTCTGCTCGCGCTGGTGACAGGCTGTATCCTGGCTGTGGTCGCGTATCGGTTTTCCTTCGCGGCGGTCCTCTTTGGTCCGCTGATCACGGTGATCAAGTCGACACCGGTGGCTTCCTTTATTATTTTGTGTCTGATCTGGATACCATCCAGAAATCTGTCGGTATTTATCTCCTTTCTGATGGTGCTTCCGGTGGTGTACACGAATATTCTGCAGGGAATCCGCCAGACAGACAGGAAGCTTTTGGAAATGGCGGATATATTTGGCGTCGGAATGGGCAAACGGATCTGCTATATCTACATTTCCCAGATTCTGCCCTATCTTCTAACAGCCTGTACATTGGGACTCGGGCTCTGCTGGAAGGCGGGAGTTGCGGCGGAGGTGATCGGTGTGCCCTCTGGCTCGATCGGAGAAAAACTGTATCATGCGAAAGTTTATCTGAATACACCGGATCTGTTTGCCTGGACGATCGTGATCATTGTAATCAGCTTTCTATTTGAGAAATGTTTTCTGGCCGGACTTCGCGCAGTCGTCGGCCGGATTGAGAAACATTAGAGGAGGAGCGGTATGGATATCAGGATAAAGGAACTCAGTAAATCCTACGGAGAATTGCATGTATTTAACCGATTTTCCTGTTGTTTTCCGGAAGGGAAAACAACCTGCGTCATGGGAGAATCCGGAATCGGGAAGACGACGTTGATCCATCTGCTGCTTGGTCTGGAAAAACCGGATGCGGGAGAAATTGCAGGGGTTCCGCATGGGAAAATGGCTGCGGTGTTTCAGGAAAACCGGCTCTGCGAGAATCTAAGTGCGGCGGCGAACGTCCGCCTAACTGCGAGAAGAAAACTGGATGAATCGGAAATTCAGGAGGCGTTCCGGGGAGTGAATCTGAAAGAAGTATATCAGAGACCGGTGCGTGAGCTGAGCGGAGGAATGAAACGAAGAGTGGCTATTGTCCGGGCTCTTCTTGCAGATGCAGACTGTGTGGTGATGGATGAACCATTCAAAGGGCTGGACGAAGAAACGAGAAAATTGACTGCGGAGTACGTACGAAGATGTCTTGAGGGAAGGACGTTGATTGTTGTGACGCATGATGCAAAAGATGCCGGCCTACTGGGAGCCGACATCTTGAATCTTAACTAAATCTCAATTTCTCTGTTTTGCACGTTTGGAGTTGTACAAAAACATAAGCAGTGATGAACCGAAAATGATGAGATACCCGATCACACTAAGCGCATCCGGGATGTCATGCCAGAAAAGAAAGCTCCAGATGCTGGCAAAGATCACGATGGAATAGTCGTAGATCGAAATCTCACTTGCCGGTGCATTTGCATAAGCAGCGGTGATTGCAAACTGTCCGCCGGAAGCACAGATACCGGCAAGAAGCAGATACAGAAGCTGAAGCGGGCTCATCGGTTCATAGATGAAGATCAGGACCGGCAGGATCGCGGCGCATGAGAAGACAGAAAAGAAGAATACGATAAAAGAACCGTTTTCTCCTTTCAGTCCCAGTCCGCGAACGGCTGTATAAGCGGCACCTGCACCAAATCCACCCAAAAATCCGAGCAGAGCCGGAAGGGTATCGCCGAAGGCGAAGCCCGGTTTGATGATGAACAGACTGCCAAGGAAAGCCGCGATCACACAGAATGCCTGTGTCGGGGTCACCTTTTCTTTCAAAAAGAAATAAGAAAACAGGATGACGAAAAACGGTGACAGCTTATTCAGCATCGATGCATCTGCCAGATTCATGTGGCTGATCGCATAATAATTGCACAGAATTCCCAAAGTGCCGAAAGCGGAACGCGCAATGAGCAGACCCAGATTACCCTTCTTCCAACGGAAAGCCGCTCCGCTCCGTTTGAGAAGAATTGCGGCGACAACAACTGCTACAAGGTTTCGAAAGAAACTTTTCTGTACGGAAGGTAAGTCTCCTGATAACTTTACAAACATATTCATTAGGGAAAAACAAAACGCAGAAGTAATGATAAACAGGATCCCTTTTTGCTTTTTAGTCATATGCAAAGTCACTCCTAAAGGTTAATCATGCTGCGCCATCCACTCACGAAGGAGCGCACAGTATTTTTTTGTGTCTTCTGCAAAGCACATATGGCGGCATCCATCGAAGAGTTCCCAACGGGAATTCGGAATGGCATCATACATGGTCTTGGCAACAAGCGGGGTGCAGAGATCGTTGGTGCCATTGATGATCAGTGCCGGTTCCTGGATATTTCCGATCTTTTCACGATATTCCCAATTTGCAAGGCTTCCTGACGGTGTAAATTCATTCGGACCCCAGCCGTACAGATAGGCCTCTTTTCCGGATTTTTTCGGACGTCGCAGACATTCCGGTGCATCTTCTGTCACCGCACCGGCGCAGTGCAGCAGCATGAACCGGTCGTTGGCTGCAAGATAATCCGGATCATCGAAATTGCCGCTTTCTTCGGCACGTGCGATTGCATCCTGATCTTCCCTGGACATGAAGCTGATCAATCGGTGCTGTTCATGTGCCCATAATTGAGAAGAAGGAAGCGTGCTGGAGAGGATGACGGATTTGATCCCATCCGGTTTGTAATCGCAGAGATATTCGATGGCAAGCATACCGCCCCATGACTGACCGAGCAGGTGAAGTTCGGTCAGTCCCAGATGCTTTCTAAGTGCCATTAATTCGTTGTCCCATGTCTCGGAACACCACAATTCCGGATGACCGTCCAGATAAGAATTTCCGCATCCGAGCTGATCGTAGGAAATGATGGCGCGGCCGTCTTCCGCAAGCTCATCCAATAATTCGAAATAATTGTGTGTAGAGCCGGGACCGCCGTGGAGTAAAAGCAGAGGCTTTTTGTTTCCGGTACATTCGCCGGCTATGCGGTAATAGGTCTGATATCCCATGAAAGGCATATAGCCTTCTGTAATTTTCATTCTTTTGTACCTCCTGAAGTTTTTCATTTTCATTCTTTTCAGACATTTGGAGCAAATTTGCTCCGGCATTGTTATTATAGCATTTGGAAAAAAGCAATACAATGAATGAATCAAAAAGAATACAGAAGATGGCTACAGGGAAAGACAGAAGAAGAGAGAAGAAGGTTGCGTGATGCGGAAGAATTCGTTATACTGGGAGAGGAAGTCTTAGAGGAGAATTGTATGGAGAGGGGGAAGAAAGGTGGAAAAGTCGACATCAATGACAGAAGGAAGTATCTGGCGCCAATTGATCCGATTTGCAGTACCGTTGATTCTGGGAAATCTATTTCAGCAGCTTTATAACACGGTCGATTCTATTATCGTAGGAAATTATATAGGAAAGCATGCACTCGCGGCAGTCGGGGCCTGTGGTGCATTGATCGATCTGTTGCTGGCATTTTGTATTGGGGCATCTGTGGGTGCGGGAGTTGTGATCGCGCAGCAATATGGTGCCAAAGATGAGAGAGGAGTAGAGAAAGCTGTTCACACAACTGTTGCAATCGCAATTATTTTCGGACTTATCATGATGGCGATTGGCATATCGGCAGCTCCGATATTTCTGAACTGGATGGGAACACCAAAGGAAGTGCTGCCGCAGGCGGTGCTTTATATGCGGATTTTTTTTGGTGGAATGCTGTTTTCCGTCGTTTATAATTATGCCGCAGGAATTCTGAATGCGGTGGGAAATTCGGCAAAAGCATTGCAGTATCTGATGATTGCTGCCGGATCCAACATTGTTCTGGACTGGATTTTTGTAGTTGTATTTCATATGGGTGTAGAAGGGGTAGCACTTGCTACAGATATTGCGCAGTTTATTTCCTGTGTATGTATTCTGCAGTACTTGATGAAAAGTAAGGATCTGTATCGTTTAAAACTGAGGAGCATCCGGTTGGATAAGATTATGGCCGCCAGAATCATTCGGATCGGCATCCCGGCTGGAATTCAGAATATGGTAATTTCTTTTTCCAATGTTGTGATTCAGGCAAATGTGAACCGCTTTGGGGCGGATCTGATGGCGGCATTTGCGGCGTACATTAAGATTGACGGATTCAATATCCTTCCGGTGCTAAGCTTCGGAATGGCGGCGACAACATTTGCCGGACAGAATGTAGGGGCTAAACGCTATGACCGGGTGAAGAAAGGCGTTCTGGTATCCGTAAGCATGGGAGTCATTTACTCGCTGTGTTCGGGAACTCTGTTGTTTCTCTTCGGAGGGAACATCCTGCATATTTTTGTGGACGATCCGCATGTGGTGGAACTGGGTGTATATATTCTGCGGTTTTTCTGCCCATTCTATTTTATACTTGCGATTATGCAGATTCTGGCAGGATCCATCCGCGGAACAGGAAAAACACTGCCACCGATGTTTATTATCATTTTTTCGCTTTGCATTTACCGGATCATCTGGCTGAACGTTACAGTACCCAGATTTGGTGAGATGAAATGGATCTTTATGGCATATCCAATCTCATGGATCATCGGAGCATCACTGATGGTTCTCTATGCCTGGAAGGCGAAATGGATACCGAGGGAAGAAATTGATGAATAAATTGAAATAAAAGCTTGACAAAACCAGTTGCTGTTTGGTATTATATACAAGCAATTAGGAACAGCAACTGGTCAAGAAATAAAGAACGATAAAAAAGTACTTGACAAAATGATAGCTGTTCACTATAATAATAAGAGTCATGCGGGTGTAGTTCAATGGTAGAACACCAGCCTTCCAAGCTGGATACGTGGGTTCGATTCCCATCACCCGCTTTTTTGATACCCTTTTTTGGGAAACAAGAGGAAACAATAGAAATACGCTGTTTGCTGATGGAGAAAGTTGGGGGCATCCTCGGAAGGGAAATGCGAATGAAAAAATCAGAACGGATTAAAAAGGCACTGGAAATGGAGCTTCGGGAACACAGAAGTTCTTTTATTGTTTATATGGTGTTACGTGCACTTGTAATCATCTGTATGGTTTTGCAGATCTTAAATCGGAATTATGAAAATGTGTTTCTGTGCATACTGACGCTGTTTTTGCTGGTGGTGCCGAGCCTGATCCAGCTTCAGCTTAAGATCGAGCTGCCCACAACGTTGGAGATCATCATTCTGCTGTTTATCTTTGCGGCGGAGATTTTGGGAGAAATTCAGGAATATTACATCAAAATTGCAAATTGGGATATGATCTTACATACGCTGAATGGTTTTTTGATGGCAGCGATCGGATTCTCTCTGGTGGATATCCTGAACCGGGAAGAAAAATTAAAGTTTGAGCTCTCCCCGGCTTTTATGTCAGTTGTGGCTTTTAGTTTTTCGATGACGGTCGGAGTCTTGTGGGAATTCTTTGAATATACAATGGATTCCTTTTTCGGATTCGATATGCAGAAAGATACGATTATTCACACGATTAGCTCCGTAATGCTCGATCCAAATGGCGGAAATGTACCGACGACCATAAAGGGAATCACAGATGTTGCAGTGAATGGTCAGAGTCTGGGGCTTGGCGGTTATCTGGATATCGGGCTTCATGATACTATGGAAGACTTGTTTGTGAATTTTATTGGTGCAGTCATTTTTGCTATTATCGGATATTTTTATATGAAGAAGAAAGGGCAAGGAAAAGTGGCAGCACGTTTTATACCAACCTTGAAAAAGAAAGAGCGTGATTTCCTTAAAATTGTGGAAGAAAGCGAATTAGATAAGGAACAGGTGA
The DNA here is from genome assembly GCF_052066375.1 of Bariatricus sp. HCP28S3_A7. NCBI lineage: Bacteria > Bacillati > Bacillota > Clostridia > Lachnospirales > Lachnospiraceae > Bariatricus > Bariatricus sp. HCP28S3_A7. The sequence goes on along the minus strand of NZ_JBQHSG010000024.1, from coordinate 7,465 downwards.
AAAAAGAAGAAACGAAAAAGGAGCAAAAGTCAGAATGAAATGGATGAAGAAAAGAAAATGGATTCGCTTATTGAGTGTGGCTCTTGTGGCGGGTATCCTGACAGTAGGATGCGGTGCCAAGAAAGATGCCTCGGGCGAAGAGAAAACAGGAACTGAAAAATCCGAAACCGCAAAAACGGAATCTGATGCAACAGAAGACAAAACTGCGATTTCCGGAAAACATCATGTAGAGATTAATGTAAAAGATTATGGAACAATCAAGGTGGAACTGGATGCAGATACGGCTCCGATTACAGTGGAGAATTTCATGACACTCGCCGAAGACGGATTTTACGACGGACTGACATTCCACAGAATTATTGATGGATTTATGATTCAGGGCGGTGATCCAAACGGAAACGGGACCGGAGGCTCCGATACGAAAATCAAAGGAGAATTCGAAGGCAATGGAGTGAAGAACGATATTTCCCATGTAAGGGGAACCATCTCCATGGCGAGATCCAATGCGAATGACAGTGCCAGTTCCCAGTTCTTCATTGTGCAGTCAGACAGCCAGTATCTGGATGGCGAATATGCCGGGTTCGGAACAGTGACAGAAGGAATGGAGATCGTGGATCAGATTTGTAAGGACACACCGGTGCAGGATAGCAACGGTACCGTGGCTGCAGAGGATCAGCCGGTGATTGAAAGTGTGAAAGTGATTGATTAGAATATTGTTGTAAAAAGGACAGAGAGTTCTGCGATAGCGGGGCCCTCTGTTTTTTTTCTGTATTAAAACAGGTAATTTCAAGATGCAGGTATTTTGCATCTTGGCTGCAAAAGTGGATACAATAGAAGTATGGAATTTGAAATATATTTTGGGAGGAAAACAGAAATGGATGAACATGTATTAACACAGGAAATGATGGAAGAATTTCGAGAGTATTTAAATTGGAAGAAAAAGAGCTGACAAAGGGGGAGTATCTGCGTCTTTTGCATGCGGCAGACATTCGCCCACAGCTTCATCTTATATTGGAAACGATTTGCAGTACAGGAATACGTATATCAGAACTGCGGTTTTTTACTGTAGAAGCGGCTCGCGATGGGGTTGTGAATGTGAGCTGTAAAAATAAGAACAGAACCATCTTGCTTCCCGGAAAACTTCGCAGGAAGCTAATGGATTACGCAAAGAAGAAGAGAATCTTCTCGGGGGCAATCTTTATCACGCGAAATGGAAATCCGCTGAATCGAAGTAATATCTGGGCACAGATGAAATCGCTCTGTGAAGCGGCTGGTGTAGCGGCGAGCAAGGTGTTTCCGCATAATTTGCGTAAGCTGTTTGCAAGGACTTTTTATAATATTGAGAAAGATATTGCAAAATTGGCGGATATATTGGGGCATAGCAGTATTGATACTACCCGGATTTATATTATGACTACCAGTGGTGAACATCGGAAGAAGATTGAACGGCTTGGGCTTGTGGTGTAGAGATAAAAAATACTACATAATTTCCATTGAACAAAATCGCTGCGCGATGGCCTGCCAAGGCTGTGGCGCAGTTTTTACTTTGAAATATAAAAAGCAGTGGTAGCCAAGTCCTAAAAGTAGTATTGTTAAATCACCACAAAATAACAATCAAACAGGATCGACACCACCACTGCCATGAACAGATTAACATATATTATCATTTTAGACAAGTGTTTTTACGATGCCCATGCGCCTCCAAATATAAGGATAAGGACTTCTTGACGGAAAATTCTTTTACTATATTGGAGGACATTTCGATGAATGAAAAATACCTTTTTAAATTACTGCAGGATATGCAGTTAAAAAATTTTACATCAAATACATGTGAAGACTATTATCGTTTTGTGAAAAGATTTCTTGATTTCACTAATAAGGATGCCATGTCCATTACCTACGCTGATATTCGGAAATTTATATTCTACATGAAAGATCATGAGAACAAAAAAGCTTCCACAATTAATGTCTATACTGCAGCGATCCGTTTCTTCTTTGAATACACTCTTGGATATGTGTGGGATTCCAAAAAAATACCAAAAATGAAACGCGACAGGCAGCTCCCTATAATTCTTACCCGGGAACAGGTAAACCTACTTATTGATTCTATGGATAACTATAAGCACAAGGCCATCACTGCAACGATGTATTCCTCCGGTCTTCGGGTCAGTGAAGTCTGCCATCTGCGCTATGAAGATATCCGCAGGAAACAGATGATGATACATGTTCCATTGTCAAAGAATCGACAGGACCGCTATACCATATTAAGTGACAGGAACCTGGAAATCCTTACAGAATACTGGTACCGTTTTAACCGCCCGATGGGATGGCTGTTTCCAAGCACAGTAAGGGATGAGCCACTTACCAGTTCAACCGTTCAACTATTCATAAAAAATCATGCACGGAAACTCGGGCTTCCGGAAGGGGTAACACCGCATACAATGAGGCATTGCTTTGCCTGCCACGCACTTGAAGACGGAGTCAGCCATACATTTATCCAACAACTGTTAGGCCACCGCAGCCCGAATTCCACGGATGTGTATCTGCAGATGACATCCAAAGCACTTATGGGTATCCGGAGTCCCTTTGATACTTTTGAAAAAAAGGATGGGGAGGGCAGCCGTGATGAATGATAATCCTACCATGCAGGATGTCCTCCGGCATTTCTATCCGAAATATCTGGACTCTTACACACCCACTGCAAGTCAGGCAAAAACCGTACATCATATCCTAAACTGCAAGACTGGTGCATATGGAGCCAATATCTCTGAATGTGACACATGCGGACATATCCAGTACCATAACAATTCCTGCCGTGACAGATCCTGTCCGATGTGCCAGGCGTTAGCGAATGAATTATGGGTTGATGCACAGAATGAACATGTATTGGACATTGATTATTACCACCTTGTCTTTACCTGTCTAAGTGAGTTGAACCCATTGATCTACTGTAATCAGAAAGAGTTGTATTCTCTCTTTTTTCATGCTGTGGCAGAAACCATCCAGGAGCTTTCAGAAGACCCTTCCCATATGGGAGGCACCCCCGGATTTATCAGCATTATGCATACGTGGGCATCCAATCTTTCTTACCACCCGCAAAGGAACTGGAAGATTATACGGTTTTGGTGACGCAGGAAGGTACCACATTTGTGGTGACAAATACGTATGATGAGGGTACCCCTGAAAATCCGGAACAACCTGAAAATCCGGATCAACCCGGAAATCCTACGCTCCCGCAGACTGGACAGCTCTGGTGGCCGGTTCCGGTACTTGTGGCCGGAGGCTTGCTCCTTATAGTAATCGGAGTGCTGCGTCGGAGAGGAAATACACATGAAAAATAAAGGGATTATTTTTATCCTGTCAGGGCTGCTGCTGATTGCGGCAGCCTTTTTCCTTACAGGATATAATATTTATGATGAATATCGGGCAAAGTGTTCTGCCCGTCAGGCATTGGATGAAATCCGGATAGAGGAGCAGGATGAGGAGGAACAGGAAGATGAACCGGAAATACCGGATTATATTTTGAATCCGGATATGGAGATGCCGGTGCAGCGGATTGATGGCGTGGAGTATATCGGGGTTCTTCAGATTCCGTCTTTGAATCTGGAACTTCCGGTCGTCAGCAGCCTAAGCCCCCCGAGTCTGAAGATTGCACCTTGCCGTTATGAAGGCTCCGCGTATAAGGATGATCTGATTATTGCCGCACACAATTACGTTTCTTTCTTTGGAAATCTGAGTAAACTGCAGGCTGGAGACCCTGTTCTTTTCAAAGATGTGGATGGAAATGAATTTTCATATGAAGTGGCGGAGATGGAAGTACTTCAGGGGGTGGCCGTGGATGAGATGATGAGTGGAGACTGGGATCTGACGCTCTTTACCTGTACATTAAGTGGGCAGAGCAGGACGACGATACGGTGCTTGAGGATGAATATATAGAATGCCTGCTAATTATAAGAAGGATTAGGGCAGGAAAATAATACGGGTGTTGAAATCCGTTACAGGATATGTTAGACTTCCAACAAGACACTTTTTCAGTATATCATAGGTAACCAGCAGAAAAGGGGAGAATATAAGGTTTATGATAGTAATTCTATGTATTGACGATGCCGGAGGCATGATGTTCAACAAGCGCAGACAGAGCCGCGATAAAGTGGTAACGGGAGACATCCGTAAGATCTGCGGAGACGGAAAACTTTGGATTCATCCATTTTCGGAAAAATTATTTGCATCGGCAGGAGAACTGAGAGACAGAGAGGAAGCCGGTGATATGCAGATCATAAGCTCAGAACAGTTTCTGGAGATGGCACAGGAGGGAGAATACTGTTTTGTAGAAAATGCAGAACTGAAGCCATACGTTTCCAGAATTGAAAAACTGATCGTATATCATTGGAATCGGAGATATCCGGCGGATCAGTATCTGGACCTGCAGCTTGAGGAGTGGGAAAAGACAGAAAGTGTGGATATGAGGGGCAAATCACATGAAAAGATCACGAAAGAGATTTACATAAGGGGAGAAAAACAGAATGATTAAAAGAAATAGAATCATTACTATTGCACTTTGCACTCTTCTTGCATTTTCGCTGGCGGGATGTGAGGAGGCGGGAATTTTTGCGGAAGAAAATGCGCAGATGTGGGAGAATTCCGGTGCAAGCTCGGTCGCGCAGGTTCAGGAATATGACGGAGAACCTTATGTGGTCATCAACGATGATGAGCCGGATTTTACAGAGGATGAGCTGCAGCCGGAGGCATATGAATCTTACAGTGAGCTGGACGGATTGGGAAGATGCGGGGTGGCAGAGGCTGTGATCGGCGAAGAACTGATGCCCACGGAGAAAAGGGGAAATATCGGCCAGGTGAAACCGTCCGGCTGGCAGACGGTGAAATACGATAATGTGGATGGAAAATATTTGTACAACCGCTGTCATTTGATTGGATATCAGCTTACGGCGGAGAACGCAAATGAAGAAAATCTGATTACAGGAACACGCTATATGAATGTGGAAGGGATGCTTCCGTTTGAGAATATGGTGGCGGATTATATCCGTGAGACAGGGAACCATGTGATGTATCGTGTGACACCGGTTTTCGAGGGGGATAATCTGGTTGCGTCCGGTGTGCAGATGGAAGCCAAGTCTGTGGAAGATGACGGAGAAGAGATCTGTTATAACGTATATGTGTACAACGTTCAGCCGGGAATTGAAGTGGATTATGCCACAGGCGACAGTCGGGAAGCTGAGGATACGAAAGAAACAGTAAATTCTGATCGGAAAAATAATTATATTCTTAACACAAACACGAAAAAATTTCACTTTTCTTCTTGCGGGGGAGCAGAAGAGATCAAGAAAGAAAATAAAGAGGAGTATACCGGAACCCGTACGGAGCTGATTGCGCAGGGATATGAGCCTTGTGGAAGATGCAAGCCGTAGAGAAACGTGTATATTTCCGATAAAACTGCAAATCCTAGAATTGATTCCGGAATAGGGAAACCAGAATCTAGAAAACTGGAAAAGGAGGATTTGCAGATGAAGTCAGTCATTTTGAATGGGTTATATATGGAGGAGCCGGAGAAAGCACATCAGTACATCAAGGAGAAACTGGATCTTCCGGACCGGTATGAGAATAACCTGGATACGCTGCAGGACTGCCTGAATGATATGCAGAATACGCATATAGAAGTATTTCACAGCACGGGACGCAGCGAATATTTTCAGGAGATCATGCAGGTGTTCCGGGATGCCGGACGGGAGAATGATGATATCATCATAACTTTGGAGTAGACGAAATAACCCTTTCAAAATATCGAGAATAATGTTATACTTAAAAATAATGTAATGATATGGACGGAGGGTTTTACCAATGAATTTAATAACGATTAAAGAACTATACAAATCCCGGGAAGAATACTTGGACAAGGAAGTCACGATCGGTGGCTGGGTTCGCAGTGTGCGCGGATCCAAATCTTTCGGATTTATCGTTGTAAATGATGGATCATTCTTTGAAACGCTGCAGGTGGTTTATCACGATGCAATGCCGAACTTTGCAGAGATTTCCAAGTTGAATGTAGGGGCAGCCATTATTGTAAGGGGAACACTGGTGGCAACTCCGGAAGCAAAGCAGCCTTTTGAGATTCAGGCGGAAGAGATTGAGATTGAAGGAGCATCTGCTCCGGATTATCCGCTTCAGAAGAAACGCCATAGTTTCGAATATTTGAGAACAATTTCACATTTGCGCCCGAGAACGAATACATTCCAGGCTGTATTCCGTGTTCGTTCCCTGACCGCGTATGCGATCCACAAATTCTTCCAGGAAAGAGGATTTGTGTATGTGCATACACCGCTGATCACCGGAAGTGACTGTGAGGGAGCGGGAGAGATGTTCCGCGTTACCACACTGGATCTGGAGAATCTGCCGAAGAATCCGGACGGAACTGTAGATTACACAAAGGATTTCTTTAATAAGGAAACCAATCTGACGGTAAGCGGACAGCTGAACGGAGAGACATTTGCACAGGCGTTCCGGAATATTTATACCTTCGGGCCTACGTTCCGTGCAGAGAATTCCAATACAACCCGCCATGCGGCTGAGTTCTGGATGATCGAACCGGAGATCGCATTTGCGGATCTGGATGATGACATGATACTTGCAGAGAGCATGCTGAAATATATTATTCGTTACGTGATGGAAAATGCACCGGAAGAGATGAATTTCTTCAATTCATTTGTGGACAAGGGGCTTCTGGAGCGGCTGAATAATGTGGTTAATTCTGAGTTTGCCCGTGTGACTTACACCGAAGCAATTGAGATTCTGGAAAAGAATAATGAGAATTTTGAATATAAGGTATCCTGGGGAACAGATCTTCAGACCGAGCATGAGCGGTATCTGACAGAACAGGTATTCAAGCGCCCGGTATTTGTGACAGATTATCCGAAGGAGATCAAAGCGTTCTATATGAAGATGAACGATGATAACAAGACGGTTGCAGCTGTGGACTGTCTGGTTCCGGGAATCGGTGAGATCATCGGAGGAAGTCAGAGGGAGGATGACTACGACAAGCTTCTTGCCCGTATGAAGGAACTGAACCTGAAAACGGAAGATTATCAGTTCTATCTGGATTTGAGAAAATATGGTTCCACAAGACATGCAGGATTTGGTCTGGGATTCGAGAGATGCATCATGTATCTCACCGGTATGTCCAATATTCGCGATGTGATTCCGTTCCCGAGAACGGTTAATAACTGTGAACTTTAGAAAGTGAGAAAACGCCGCAGATGGAGGCTTAAGAGGCGCCAGCTGCGGCGATGTTTTACTCTGTACATCAGTGGAAAGATGAGAAGAAGGCTTGAGGGGGCATAAGAGGTAGTGTCAAGTAATCTATGAAAAACTGGGCCGAAAAAAACAGGCTCAAACGAACCTTGAAAATTGCAAATATATAAGACGGAAGGCCCTCCGGGGGCTCAGGGCGCTG
>NZ_JBQHSG010000023.1:0-36902 GCF_052066375.1 Bariatricus sp. HCP28S3_A7 | reverse complement strand
GATATCCAGCATATATCCCAAAAAGTCCGGCGATATACTACAAAATATGAATTTTTCAAGGTACTATAGGAATAGGGGCAAATTTATTTATGGTTTTGACCCCAATATCATCATTATTCAATTATAGAGAGTCATAGACAGGATAATAAAGCTGTGTATTTGCTATCGGAGATAGAAGGGAAGGGAGACAGAGATCGATTTATACAGGATTACAGGAATATTTTTGCACGGTTAAATACAGACACAAAGCTTATGGTTGGAAATGGGTTTGTATCATTATCCCAAAAAGAGGAAAACATGGAAATGATTCAGACTACATTGAAAATTGGGGAAGAATTTAGTCCGGAAAAAAATATTTACCTGATTGAAGAATACTATCAGGAATTGTCAGTATATTATATGGCACAAGAAATAGATGAAATGGATGATCGCATTGAAGAATTGGAAGTGATTAAGGAAGAAGATCGTAAAAAAAATTCGAATCTTTATGAAACATTATATTACTACCTTTTCTTTAAACAAAACTCTATGTATGCAGCAGCAAGGCTGAGAATCCATCGGAATACACTTCTTCACAGAGTAGCACAAATCAATGAGCTTATACATCTGGATGATATGGAGTGTTTGAAAAGACAGCGGATTCTTATGGTGATGCAGCTGGAACGTATAAAAGCAAAAAAACGCAAAAAATTATAAAAGGAAAACGTGACTGGCAGATGGATGATCAGTCACGTTTTTTGCTTTTCATGTATCAAAAACTCATAGATAAAATCAATAAATAGTCCTATAAATAGAAAATGTGCAGCTTTGTAAAAAATGATAAAGAGATTCGTTCTTTTTGTACGATGAAAACAAAAGCAAGGACTAGTAATATAAAACTGTTAAAAAATAGTATATGAAAAAAAAGAGATTAAGTAAGTGTGTAAGATGCAAAAAAGTTCATTTTGCATGCTTCGGGTAGGAGATATATGAGGGAGAAAATAAAGAAAATTGCAAAAGAGCGAGAGTCGGAATTGATACAGATTCGTCGTACTCTTCATCAGCATCCGGAACTAGCATTGCAGGAAGTGGAAACGGCAAGACTACTTGCAGACAATCTGAGAAAGCTTCCCGGGGTTACCGTGTATGAAAATATGGCAGAGGGAACCGGGGTAGTAGGGATTCTGAAAGGAAGTAAAGGGCCGGGAAAATGTGTCATGTTACGTGCAGATATAGATGCACTTCCGATTGAAGAACAGACAGATACGGAATTTAAGTCCAAAAATCCCGGGAAAATGCACGCTTGTGGACACGATGCGCATGCCACCTGGATCTTAGGAGCTGCGATGATTCTGAGTCAGCTTCGGGATGAATTCTGCGGAACGGTTAAATTTGTATTTCAACCGGGCGAGGAATGCGGAAAAGGAGCGACGGCTCTGATCGAAAAGGATCAGATTCTTGAGAATCCAAAAGTAGATGCCGTATTTGCTGCTCATGCATGGCCGACTGTCCGGGCAGGAAAAATCGGAATTGCGGCAAAATATGCGTTTGGATGTCCGGGAGGATTTTCATTAAAGATAATCGGGAAAGGCGGACATGGATCCTGGCCGTATGAATGTATCAATCCCATTACAATTGCAGTTCAGATTTGTTCTGCACTTCAGGCTGTCGTTGCGGAGAATCTTGATTCCACAGAACCCCGCGTCATTTCAATCGGCTCCATCCATGCAGGAGACGCGGGAAATATTATTCCGGATGAGTGTATCGTGCGCGGTACATTTCGGGCAACAGAAATGGCAATCATGGAGCAGATAGCCGCGCAGATTGAGCGGGTTGTTGATGGAATTACTGCGATGCATGGCGCAAAATATGAACTGGATGTTTTTATTGGCGGTGAGGCGGTGAAAAATGATCCGGCGATGATTGAACTGTCTAAAAAGAGTGCGGAAGAGATTCTGGGTGAAGGAAACTGTTATATCATTGATAAAAAGCATCTGGGAGGGGAAAATTTTGCGGAATACAGCAGTCGTGTTCCGGGATGCTATATGTTTGTCGGTATTGCGAACGATCAGACAGAAGGAAGATTCGGATTACACAGTCCGATCTTTGAAATCGACGAGGAGGTTCTGGCGCCTGCGTCGGCTGTGTTTGCCAATATTGTTTTAAACTATTTTAATCAAGAAACTGAGGTGGAAAAATGTTTAAATTAAGTTATTTTCTGGAAGTGCTTCCGATTATTGCAAGAAAGGTGAATGTTACCTTTGAATTGACGATTGTATCAACCATATTTGCACTGTTGATCGGTGTGGTTGTTGCAATTATCAATTATTATAAGGTGAAGGGGCTGCATCAGCTTACCAGAGTCTATGTTTCTGTCATGCGGGGAACACCAATCGTGGCCCAGCTCTACTTCTTTTATTATGGACTGGCACTTTATAGTGCGGTAATTCGCGATATGACACCGCTGGTAGCTGTGGCGGTTGTTATGAGTTTTAACATGGGTGCTTTTATGTCAGAGAGTATTCGAGGCGCATTACTTTCTGTTGATGAAGGACAGAAAGAGGCGGCGTATTCACTTGGAATGACGAATTTTCAGCTGATCACCCGCATCATTATTCCGCAGGCAGTCAGAGTGGCGCTTCCGCCGTTGTTTAATGATGTGATCAATCTGATCAAAATGACATCGCTTGCATTTATGCTCGGTGTACCGGATATTATGGGAGCCGCAAAGATTGAAGGAGCAAAGACATTCCGGTATTTTGAAATTTATGCGGCAGTTATGCTGATTTACTGGGTAATCATTTTTCTTCTGGGACTGGTACATAAGGTTCTGGAGAAGAAATGTGCGAATATGTATTAAACATCGGTCTTCAATGGGCAGCCATTTGAGATATATTTTATTATTAACAGGAGGATAAGAAGTTATGAAAAAAAGAATTTTGGCGGCAATGCTTGCAGCGGTAATGGTAGTAGCTGTTGCAGCAGGATGCGGAAAAAGCTCAGACTCAAAAACTGACGCATCAGGAGATGCAGAATCAAAGGATGAGGCAAGAAAAGTAGTGCTTGTAACATCCGGAGTAGGTGAACCGTACAGTCTTCTTGCAGATGACGGCACATGGACAGGTATTGACGCAGAGATGTGGGCAGAGATTGAAAAGCGTACAGGCTGGGAAGTTGAAGTAAAACAGGCATCATTTGATTCTATCTGGGGTGAACTTGATACCCAAAGAGCAGATGTGTCTGCAAACTGTTGGGCTGTAAAACCGGAAAGAACAGAAAAATACTATGCAACTATTCCGTACTATGGAGATGCTCAGTGTGTAATCGTACCGGAATCAAACACAGACATTAACACATTTGATGACTTAAAAGGCAAAAAAGTAGGATGTACAAATGGACAGGCTGCACAGACAATTATTGAAGAGATGTCACAGGAAATCGGATTCGAAGTAGTGCTTTACGAAGACAGTACTGTTGGTATGAATGACCTGAATCTTGGACGAATTGATGCATTTGCTAATACAACGACAAACGTTAATAATTTCATGCACTACAATGATACCATCAAATTCCGTTTCCTTGATGAAAATCTTACAGCAAATAACGTAGCATACTTTATTCAGAAAACAGATGAAGGTAAAGAACTCTGTGATGAGTTAAATAAAGTCCTTCAGGAAATGCTTGATGACGGTACAGTAGCAAAGATCACAGAAAAGTGGATGTTTGCCGATATGACACAGTTAATTCAGAAATAATATAAAACAGGAAGATTGAGAAAAGTATGGGAACAGAAAAGCCAATGGTTAAGATTGAACATCTGTATAAAGAATTTGATTCGGATACGAAGGTTCTGAAGGATATCAATCTTACAATCAATAAAAATGAAGTAATTGCAATTCTGGGACCTTCGGGAACCGGAAAATCCACATTGCTGAGATGCCTTAATTATCTTACGGTTCCTACCAAAGGAATCATTGAGATTGGGGACATTCGGATCGATGCTGAAAATCACACGAAAAAAGATGTGATCGAACTCCGTAAACATTCTTCAATGGTATTTCAGGGATATAACTTATTTAAAAATAAGACAGCTATTGAAAATGTAATGGAAGCACTTGTTGTAGTTCAGAAAAAATCAAAAGAAGAAGCAGAAAAAACAGCGCTTGAGCTGCTTGCCAAAGTAGGAATGCTTGAAAGAAAGGATTTTTATCCTTCCAAACTTTCCGGAGGACAACAGCAGAGAGTGGGGATTGCAAGAGCGCTGGCAGTAAACCCGAATGTATTATTATTTGATGAACCAACCTCAGCACTGGATCCTGAATTGGTGGGTGAAGTTCTGAATACAATCAAATCACTTGCGGAAGAAGGAACGACTATGATTCTGGTTACGCATGAGATTGGGTTTGCACGGGAAGTTGCAACCAGAGTTTTATTCATGGATGGTGGGCAGATTGCAGCAGACGGAACTCCGGAAGAAATCATCGATCATCCTGAAAATGAAAGAATCCAACAATTCTTGAAATTTATTTCAAATTAGTAACGATAATCATAAGAAGCGCCGCACGTGAAAAGTGTGGCGCTTTTTGAAATTGACATTTTTTCCCGCATACGATAAAGTGATTATTAGAACATTTTATTGAAGAAGGAATCGGATATGAACATTCTTGTTATTGATGCACAAGGCGGTGGAATCGGGAAGCAGGTAGTAGCCGCGATTAAACAGAATATGCCTGAGATGGAGATCACTGCTGTTGGCACGAACAGCGCTGCTACAACAGCGATGCTGAAGGCAGGGGCGGATCATGCGGCCACCGGAGAGAATGCCGTAATCGTCGGATGCCGCAGAGCGGATGTGATCGTCGGCCCGGTTGGAATCGTAATTGCAGATTCATTATATGGCGAGATTACTCCGGCGATGGCACTGGCTGTTGGACAGAGTAATGCCAGACGGCTGCTGATCCCTGTCAATCATTGTGATAATTTCATTGTGGGTGTTTCCGATCTTGCGTTGGGAAAATTGATTGAGGGCGTGATAAGTGAGATCAGGAAAATGTAGAGACGACCGGGAGAAAATCGTTGCTGTTGTCGGCTTGACTTTGGGGTAAATTCTATTTAAAATGATAATGTCTGGACAGGAAGTCCGGCATAAGCGCTGAAGCGTTTTAATTTAATTTATAAATACAGACGATGACGATATACATAAGAAGGTATATGACCGCTCAGAAGAGTGATTATATATCTTTTTTTGCTTAGTTCGGATGTGGCTGTATACAAAATCATTTTTCAGGAGGTATTTATTATGGCATGTTTTATTGTCCCTGTTACAGAAGCAGTTGTTACAACAATAGCAGGAAAAGTATTGGAATCTAAGAAAAAAGAGGTACAGGAGGCGGATGCACAGCAAAGTACAATAGAAGTAAAAATTCCGTTTGCAAGAAAACTAAAATGGCTTACAAATCTTCTTTGGGGAGGTTCTGCATTACTGGCATTTGAGCATTTTTGGCACGGAGAGATCGTTCCGTTTTTCCCGTTTCTGACAGCGATGAATAATCCGGCAGATATGGCAAAGATGCTGCATGAAATGGCGCTTGTAGGTGGTACCATGGCAGTGTGGATCACTGTGATCTGGGCTGGAATCGTGGTAGCTGCTGACCACATCGTAAAACGGCCTGCTGTTGAGGAGGCTGAACTCAAGGAGGTATAGGATGACACTGCTTACTTGTATTTTCGCTGCCATCATCAGTACGATTCTCTGGTATAGGGGAGCGCCGAAGAACGAAATGAAATTACATATTCTGTGTTACTTATATTGGGGGGCCTCTCTGATGTGGATGGTGGATGCCGTGTTTGAGTACCTGGAAGCAGGTGCAGAGGTTTTTGCACCGGCACCACAGGATATGCTCAATGATTTTTTCCTCGGCCTGGCGGTGGTTGCGCTTGGTCTGATTATTTGGCTGGTAATATTATTGATCAAAGACCCGAAAGGTGTTGTGAAGGCATCCTTGAATAAGAAAAAATAATATTTTGTGAGGGATAAGTATGAACCTTTTTTTATTTTTTGAACAGCATCCCAAGGCCGCTGTTGCTTTTTCGGGCGGCGTTGATTCTGCCTACCTGTTATATGCTGCAAGTCAATGCAAAGCGGAGGTAAAAGCATATTATGTAAAAACTGCATTTCAGCCGCAGTTTGAACTGGATGATGCGATTCGGCTTGTCAAAGAGTTGAATATTCCCATGCAGGTTTTAACGCCTGATGTACTGTCATCCGAGGCTGTTGTGTCAAATCCGGACGACCGGTGCTATCACTGCAAACGTATTATTTTTGAAGAGATACAAAAGGCAGCGGAAAAAGATGGGTTTACGACGATTCTTGACGGAACGAATGCGTCCGATGACGCGGGGGATCGCCCCGGTATGCGGGCACTTCGGGAGTTATCTGTATTGTCTCCATTACGGGAGTGCGGTCTCACAAAAGATGAGATACGGCAGCTTTCTCGTGAGGCTGGCCTGTTTACCTGGGATAAACCCGCTTATGCCTGCCTCGCAACACGGATTCCGACAGGAGAAAGAATCTCAAAAGAAAAATTAGAAGCAACTGAAGAAGCAGAAAAATTTCTTTTCTCTCTTGGGTTTACAGATTTTCGGGTTCGCCGGATGGGAGATGTGGCAAAGATTCAGGTTCCTTCTCGGCAAATCCCAAAAGTGATCGAAAACCGTGAAACGATTACAAAGGAATTGAAAAAACATTATTCTTCCGTATTGCTGGACTTGGAGGTGAGGGCATGAGAAATGATACCAAAGTAATTCTGGAAGCGGTTCAAAAAGGTGAAATGACAGTAGAAGAAGCGCTGCTCTTTCTGAAAAAGGCACCTTTTGAGGATATCGGGTATGCGAAGGTCGATTCTCACCGCGCGATCCGGCAGGGAGTGGCAGAAGTCATTTTCGGTGCAGGAAAGACGGCAGAGCAGATGATCGGAATTGTGGAACAAATGAAAAAGAATGGGCAGCAAACGATTCTGCTCACCCGGCTTTCCGAGGAATCAGCGGAACAGATTTCCGCTGTGTATGAAATGGATTATCATAAAGATGCCAGAATCGGGTTGATCGGAAGTATGCCCGCGCCAAATGGAATCGGGAAAATTGTTGTCGCAACGGGTGGGACAAGTGATATCCCGGTTGCAGAGGAAGCGGCCCTGACAGCAGAAGTTTATGGGAATAAGGTTACGCGCCTGTATGATGTGGGCGTTGCCGGTCTTCACCGGCTGCTGGCACATCTGGATGATATTATGAGCGCCAGTGTCGTTATTGCTGTTGCCGGTATGGAAGGCGCACTTGCCAGCGTAATCGGAGGGTTGGTTGATTGTCCGGTGATCGCGGTGCCTACCAGTGTAGGATATGGAGCGTCATTCGGTGGATTATCCGCATTATTATCAATGCTGAATTCCTGTGCCAGCGGAGTGTCGGTGGTTAACATTGACAATGGATTTGGAGCAGGATATCTGGCAAGCAGGATCAATCATATGGAGGTAAAATAATATGAAGACTTTATATTTAGATTGCGGTATGGGAGCTGCCGGGGACATGCTGACAGCGGCGCTTTTGGAACTGCTGCCCGATAAGGAAGAGTTTCTCCGTGAATTGAACGGACTGGAAATTCCGGGAGTGACTGTTTCCGGTGAGAAGATTGCAAAGTGCGGAATCCAGGGGATGCAGGTTACCGTCAAGGTGAACGGAATAGAAGAATCTGAAGATATGCATGATCATGTGCATGAACACGCACATGACCATAACTGCGAACATACACATGACCATGACCATAATCATATCCATGAGCACGGCCATATTCATGATACTTCCCACGAACAGGCTCACGTTCATCACCATGTTCATTCTCACCATCACCACAGCGGAATGCATGAGATCGGGCATATTGTACAGGACCTTCCGCTATCAGAAAAGGTAAAGGCGGATATTCTTGCAGTATTTTCTCTGATTGCAGAAGCGGAGAGTCACGTACATGGCGTCCCCGTGAAGGAAATCCATTTTCATGAAGTTGGCACGATGGATGCCATTGCGGATATCACTGCAGTATGTCTGCTCATGGATAAGCTCGCCCCAGAGAAGGTCATTGTCTCCCCGGTTCACGTAGGAAGCGGTCATGTCAGGTGTGCCCACGGAATTCTTCCGGTTCCTGCGCCGGCAACGGCATATATTCTGAGGGATGTACCCATTTACGGCGGCAGTATAAGAGGAGAGCTTTGTACACCTACCGGCGCGGCACTTCTTAAGCATTTTGCTTCTGAATTCGGAAATATGCCGGTTATGAAAACCGACGCAATCGGTTACGGAATGGGTAAAAAGGACTTCGATACGGTCAATTGTGTGCGTGCTTTATTGGGAGAAACCGAAGAAACTGGTGATACGATCGTAGAGCTGCAGTGCAATCTGGATGATATCACGTCAGAGGCAATCGGCTTCGCGCAGGAGCAGTTTTTCGAAGCGGGGGCTCTGGATGTATATACGATACCGGTTCAAATGAAAAAATCCCGTCCGGGTGTTCTACTTACTGTCATGTGTCGGGAGGAAGATAAAGAAACCATGCTTCGATTATTCTTCCGGAATACGACGACACTCGGGGTTCGTGAAAATGTCAGTCGGCGATATAAGCTTTCCCGGACAATCCGGAAAGTAGATACAGAATTTGGAGAAGTGCGAAAAAAGGTGGCTTCGGGATATGGCGTGACGCGGGAAAAGTACGAGTATGAGGACATAGCCCGAATCGCGAAAGAACAGGAGATGAATCTAGAAGAAGTAGCAAGAAGAATCGATATGCAGGCAGGACGAAAAGCAGAAGATTAATAATGTGCTTTATGTAATATCTGTTTCGTGCTAAACTATAGTTCATTATGATTCGATGCTGGTTCTGTCTCACTTTAAGGGGCATCCGATGGGAGGCTATGGCGGCGCATTAAAGCAATTATCGATCGGAGTGGCTTCTTCCTATGGTAAGGCATATATCCATGGAGCCGGTGTGCCGGAGTATATCTGGACCTCAGATCATGATTCGTTTCTGGAGTCCATGGCAGAGGCGGAAGATCCGTGTCTAAATGATATCGGTATTCTGGTATCGACAGATCCGATCGCGGTGGATCAGGCCTGCATTGATCTGGTGTATGCCTGTGATGATCCCGGCAAAGCACATTTCCTGGAGCGGATTGAAAGCCGTAATGGGATCCATACAATTGAGGCTGCTGCGGCATTGGGATATGGCACGAGGGAGTATGAGCTGATCGAGGTTGAATAAGAGAATCCGGAAGCGTTGTCGCCTCGGATCAAAGGATAAAATTACGGCAGAATATTTGAGAAAAACTATGTAATCACTCGTAACCGCACGAAAAAGAAACACAATGTGGAATTTCGCCTTAATAGAGCTTTGCCGGAAATGTATAATTAAAATCAGACAAAGTATACCAATTCCCGGGGGTGTATCATGAACGAGCTTTCACAAAATCTGTTAAATCAGGAGCAGGCAATCAAGCATTTTCTGCATGATTACGCAAATAAAGAAAAGGGCGGACAAACGATTCAGAATATTCTTGCTGACGCAGGAAGATATTATGATGCGGACCGTGCCTATATTCTGGAATGGAACGCACAGCGAACTATGGTCAATAATACATATGAATGGTGCCGTGAGGGGATTCCGACTAAAAGTAATGGACTTCAGGGTATTCCTGCAGATAGGGTTGAAAGCTGGTTCAGGCTGGTTAAAGAAAGAGGAGAATTCTTTATCTCGTCTCGGGATGAGGATTATGTTCCCGAATCAGAGACCTATCAGATTCTGGAGCTGAGAGGGATCGACAGTGCAGGGGTTTCGCCTCTTGTGGTGGATGGCGAGATCATAGGCTTTTTCGGAGTAGATAATCCCAAACGGAATACCGGACATCTTCTGCTTCTATCTGTTATTTCATCGACTTACTGTATTGAGATTGCGAACAAACGACTGGAAGATTCTAATAAAGCATTAGAAGAACGGATGAAGATCATCCAGTCATTGAGTGAAATTTATACATCGGTATATTATATTGATCTTACAAAGAATTATTTTACAGAGCTCTCATCGGTATCTGATGTACGTACGCACATCGGAGCATCCGGTGATGCACAGGAACGGCTGAATTATTTTTCCCATCATATGGGGACTCCTGACTGCACGGATGAATTACAGGTATTTGCGGTCTTTATCAGGATCTATTCCGGGCACACATCGGAAAGCCGGATTATTCTGGGATTCCGAAATGTCGATTCGATCGTGGAAGAAGAAAGAAAACATATCAAAACTTTGGAGACACAAAGTGAGATTATAGAAGGAATTGGCTCAGAGTACTATTCCGTTCTTCTTGTTGATCCGGAAACGGATACCGTGACCACTTACCGCGCGCAGGATGAAGACGGCCGTGCTATTGCGGAACATTTTCGTAAGCATAATGGCTGTTGGTCAAAAGGATTGCGCAGTTACGCAGAGGAACTTGTTTCGGAAGAAAGCCGCGGTGAATTTATCGAAAAACTGTCGTTGGATCATATTCGTGCAGACGGCAAAGACTACTCTTTGACTTATGAAAAACATACAGATGACGGAACCATATATCTGCAGGCAAGGGTTGCGTTTGTAGAGAAAAAAGACGGTGGTTTCGTCGCAGTAGTCGGTACCAGAAATGTAGATGATCTGATCAAGAAGGAGCGCCAGCAGGAAATGGCACTGCAGGCAGCATTTGATGCGGCAGAAGCGGCAAATAAGGCTAAGACGGATTTCCTGTCCAATATGTCCCATGATATCCGCACACCTATGAACGGCATTATCGGAATGACGGCAATTGCCGCGTCGCATATTGATGATAAAGAGCGGGTTCAGGATAGCCTTCAGAAAATTACTCAGGCAAGCAAACATCTGCTCAGCCTGATCAACGAAGTTCTGGATATGAGTAAAATCGAGTCAGGAAAAGTGGATCTGATCGAGGAAGAGTTTAAACTTTCCGACCTGGTGGATAATTTGCTCTCTATGACCAGTTCACAAATCGCAGAGCACCATCATGAGCTTTCTGTCAACATTTCCGGTGTGATCCATGAAGAGGTAATCGGTGACAGCCTCCGCATCCAGAAGGTGTTCACCAATCTGATGGGAAATGCGGTAAAATTCACACCGGATGGCGGAAAGATCCGGCTCTCTATTTCTGAAAAACCTTCGAACCAGGCGGAAATCGGCTGCTATGAATTCGTTTTTGAAGATAACGGAATGGGGATGAGTGAAGAATTCATGGAGAAGATTTTTGAACCGTTCACCCGAGCAGAAGATGGATGCGTAAATAAAATACAGGGGACCGGTCTTGGCATGCCGATCAGCCGGAATATTGTCCGCATGATGGGAGGAGATATCAAGGTTGAAAGCAAGCCGGGAGTCGGTTCGCGCTTTACGGTGACGATGTACCTCAGGCTTCAGGAAGGCTCGGATGTACAGTATGACAAATTTGTTGATCTGGATGTACTTGTGGCGGATGATGATGAATTAAGTCTCGAGTCCTGCTGCGGCATGCTGAATGATATGGGGATGAAAGCCGAGGGTGTGTCTACAGGAGCCGAGGCTGTTGATCATATTGTGCTTCACCATAACCAGAAGCGGGATTATTTTGCCTGCATTATTGACTGGAAGATGCCGGATATGGACGGGATTGCAACGACAAGAGCAATACGGAAAGCCGTGGGAAATGACGTGCCGATCATAATCATCTCTGCCTATGACTGGTCGGATATTGAGCAGGAGGCCAGAGCAGCCGGTGTAAATGCATTTATCAGTAAGCCGCTGTTCCGCTCCAGACTGGCAAAAACGTTCAATACTCTTGTAGGAGACGAGAAAGCACAAGAACCGAATATACCGTTTGTTGATCTGAAAAATATGGATCTGACAGGCCGCCGCGCGTTGCTGGTAGAAGATAATGAACTGAACGCAGAAATTGCAACAGTCATCCTGGGAACAACGGGGCTCGCAATCGAGCATGTGGCTGACGGTACGGAGGCCGTTGACAGAATGGCATCATGTAAGGACGGTTATTACGATATCATCTTTATGGATATCCAGATGCCGCGGATGAACGGGTATGATGCTACCAGAGCGATCCGCTCCATGGATCGGAATTACTGCAGACAGGTACCAATCGTTGCCATGACGGCAAATGCATTTGCGGAGGACGTACAGGCGGCCAAAACGGTTGGTATGAATGAGCATATTGCCAAACCGCTTGATCTCAAATCGCTTGCCAGAACACTGGACAGATGGTTGAACTAATGTAAGAAGGATGACAGAATATGTAACAATTTGAATCTATTTTGCTGAGAGTCTGGCTGTTTGCCAGGCTCTTGCGTTATGAGCAAAATTATTTTCTGTGAATGATTTCTTCCAGTACTTGTTTGTCAATCTTCCCGGAAGCAATGGTGTGATCCAGCCACAGATTCAGGGAATCGATGGCAAGAGCCATTTTCGACAATTCATCTTTGATTCTAAGAAAATCAGGCAGTTCATCTTCCGAAAGTTCGCCGTCTACTGTTATTTCAATAAGACGTTCCTTCGCGTGCGACAGCCGATTCAATGTGGCTAGCATCTCCAGGGTAATCTGGGAGAGTTCTTTTGCATGAATCTCAGGTACATACTCGATTCCAATCGGGCATTCATGAGAGCAGAAATAGTTGCATAAAGAAGGATTTTTGTAGCAGTCTGCCATCGCAAGTACCTCTTCCGGATGCGGCAGTGTCCGTTCATTTTCGATTTTTTCAATACGGTCAGAAGAAATGAAGCCAAGTTTCTCGGCTGCTGCTTCCCGGGAATATTCCATATTTTCCCGGCTGATCTGATAAATATTTTTAATTTCTTTTGTTGATTTTCTTCCCATAATAAAATCCCCCCTAATTAATCTGATCCTGAAAATATTATATATGATATTGACAACGAAGGGAATTTATTTATTCTTAAGATTTACTTTATATCACCTCAAAAAAGGAGAAATAGATGATACTAATTCGCAAATGATTTTGTTTATTTGAAGGAAGGATTCAAGTATAATATGGGCATAATCTGGCGGAAAGGAGAATAGGAAGATGAGTATAGAACAGAGAGTCAGGATGTGCCTTATGATTGAGAGAATACACGAACAGAAAGATTACAGTAAGATACTTGGACTGGAAGAGAATTCAAAATTCCATGGGAAAAGAATCGCAGAAGAGGAGGATGAAGAACGATGTTAACATTCATATTTACAATTTTCATGTTTTTGATATTTGGAAAAATACTTGTTTTTGCGGTGAAAGCAGCATGGGGAATTTCAAAAATCATAGCCAGTGTTGTGCTGCTTCCGTTATTTTTAATCGGCCTTGTGGCAGTCGGCCTGATTAAAATTGCATTTCCGGTGTTGTTGATCGTGGGTGTGATTTCACTGTTTGCGCCGAAGCGTTTATAGGAAAAACGTACTGCTAAAAGTTATTTTTAAGTCTAAAAACTAATAAAAGGAGAATGAAAAATGTATCAGATTAAAAATTTTATGGAAAACGATGATGTGAAGGTAATTGATTCTTTGGGAGCATTTTCAGTGGTTGAGTACCAGCGCGACTTAAGTGTTATGCCGGAAACGGCAATGGAAGCATTTTATGCGAGCCAGATGAATGTTCGAAAAAGGCAGGTTGTCTGTGATGTCTCCAAATCGAATGTGACGGTTCAGGCAGGCGCGATGCAGTGGATGGTCGGGAATGTAAAGGCCACAACGGGAATCAAAGGCGTCGGCGATCTGTTCGGAAAAGCAGTGCGCGGTTCCGTGACAGGAGAATCGGCAATCAAACCGGAATATACCGGAGACGGAACATTGGTGCTTGAACCGACGTATCAACATATTTTGCTGTTGGATTTAAGCAAATGGAATGGTTCGGTTGTGCTGGATGACGGACTCTTTCTTGCATGTGAATCCTCATTAAAACACAAAGCAGTGATGAGGTCGAATCTGTCTTCCGCAGTTGCCGGAAATGAAGGATTATTCAATCTGGGTATTCAGGGAAACGGAATCGTCTGTCTCGAATCACCCTGCCCGAAAGAAGAGTTGGTGGAAATTACGCTGGATAAGGATGTTTTGAAAGTAGACGGGAACTTTGCTATTGCATGGAGTGGCAGTCTGGAATTTACCGTGGAGCGCTCCGGGAAAAGTTTACTCGGATCGGCAGCATCGGGAGAAGGGTTGGTAAATGTGTACCGCGGAACCGGAAAGGTGCTGCTTGCACCGGTCAGATAGTAACAAAGTTGCAGGTCTTGCATTGAACTTGTTTGTGGAGAATGATAATATGATATCAGACATTACAAATATCTGGTCTTGATGCGAGGAGAAAAGATTGATATGCCAAAGGGAACGAATCAGAAATTTAAATTATACCGGGTTGCACAGATCATGCTGGAGAGGACGGATGAAAATCACTATATCACAATGCCGGAACTTCTGGAGGCGTTAAGAGAGTATGATATCACCGCAGACAGAAAGAGCGTTTATTCGGATTTGAAAGATCTGGAAAAATTCGGGGTTGAGGTTGCGGGAGAGCCGGTGGGTAACCGGTACCATTATCACGTGATCGACCGTCCTTTCGAACTTCCGGAACTGAAGCTTCTGGTGGATGCGATCCAGTCTTCCAGGTTCATCACAGAACGAAAATCGAATGCATTGATCAAGAAGCTGGAAAAACTGGTCAGCAAATATGATGCAATGAAGCTGCAGCGCCAAGTATATGTATCCGGGCGAATCAAGACCATGAACGAGAGCATTTATTATACGGTCGACGCGATCCACAATGCGATTTCGGAGAATAAGAAAATCCGTTTCCAATATTTTCAGTGGAATGTAAAGAAACAGATGGAACTGCGCCATGATGGAGCTTATTATCAGATTAGCCCATGGGGACTTTCATGGCATGATGATAATTATTATCTGGTTGGATATGATTCGGAGGCCGGGAAGATCAAGCATTACCGTGTAGATAAGATGCTGCATATCCAAATGTGTGATGAAGCCAGAGAAGGGAAAGAACATTTTAAGAAACTGGACATGGCTGAATATGCTAAGAAGAGTTTTGGAATGTTTGGAGGAAAAGAATGTCAGGTCAAACTTCTGGTAGATAATGCGCTGGCGGGAGTTATCATTGACAGGTTCGGGAAAGATGTGATGCTTGTCCCGGTGGATGAGGAGCGTTTTACAGTGAATGTGAAAGTCTATGTCAGCGGGCAATTCCTCGGGTGGATCATTTCGCTTGGAGAAGGAGTGAAAGTGGTTGGACCGGATGATGTTGTGAAAATGATGAAAGAAGAGATTAAAAGGTTGACGCGACAGTATGTATAGGGGGGAATGTGGGAAGGGGACATAGCCACCCCTTTAAAGCAGATCAAGGAGCTTCTTGAGTTGCTTTTTATTGTACCGGGAAAAGTTTCGTGATAGAATTAAGGTATAAATTTTGCCGGTTGATTGGAGATGCCTGGAGCAACCGGGTAACACGGACAGGGATTTGCCTAAGGAGGATGATCGGAAATGAAAGATGTCATCATTATCGGAGCCGGTGTATCGGGATGTGCAGTGGCAAGAGAGCTCTCCAGATATGAACTGGATATTTGTGTACTGGAGAAGGAAAGTGATGTATGTGAAGGCACCAGCAAAGCCAACAGTGGTATCGTGCATGGGGGATTTGATGCGAAACCGGGAACACTGAAGGCGAAGCTGAATGTGCTGGGAAATCAGATGATGGATGAGATGGCGGAGAAACTGGATTTTCCTTTCCGGCGCAACGGGGCTATGGTCGTGTGTCAGAGCAAGGAAGAGATGGCGGTACTCGAGGAGCTGATGGAGCGCGGTAAAAAGAATGGAGTTGAGGGAATGGAGATGCTGAGCCGCAGTCAGGCGCTTCTTCTGGAGCCGAATTTGGCCGATACCGTATATGCAGCGATTCATATCCCCTCCAGTGGAATCGTATGTCCATTTGAAATGAATCTCGCCTATGCAGAAAATGCAGTGCAAAATGGAGTTCAGTTTCATCTGGAGACAGAGGTGAAGCAAATCGAGAAAATGGAGAATGGATTTCGTGTTCTGACCGATAAAGGAATGCTCGAAACACGATTCCTGATCAATGCGGCTGGAGTGTATGCGGACATATTTCACAACATGGTCAGCAGGGAAAAAATCCATATTACTCCACGCAGAGGGGAGTATTGTCTGCTGGATAAAAACGCGGGCAATTTGGTTGAACGTACGATTTTCCAGATCCCGACTCCAAAAGGAAAAGGAGTGCTCGTGACGCCGACTGTGCATGGGAATCTGTTGATCGGGCCTACAGCCGCCGATATTACGGATAAAGAAGGAACCGAAACAACATCCGATGGACTTGAAGAAGTTATGAAAAAGTGTACAAAATCCGTTAAAAATATCCCGAAACGGCAAATTATCACTTCGTTTGCAGGACTTAGGGCACATGAAGACGACGGTGATTTTATCATTCAGGAAGTGAAAGACGCAAAAGGATTTATCGATGTGGCAGGCATAGAATCGCCGGGACTTTCCAGTGTACCTGCGATAGGTGTTTATGTTCGCGATATTATGACAGGGCTCACAGAATTGTGCGAAAAGAAAAAATATTGTGAACATAGAAAGAGAATTACTCGCATTTCGGAGCTTTCAAGAGAAGAACAGAATGGTCTGATTCAAGAAAATCCGGCATATGGCCAGATTGTTTGCAGATGTGAGGGTGTTACAATGGGAGAAATCCTTGACGCGATCCACCGCCCTCTGGGAGCGACGACGTTGGATGGCATCAAGCGGAGAACGCGTGCAGGTATGGGACGGTGTCAGGCTGGATTCTGCACGCCTAAGAATATGGAGCTTCTTGCGGAAGAACTTCATCTGGAACTGAAGGATATACGGAAAACCGGAAGGAGGGATGCAAGATGAGAAGCTGTGATCTGGTTATTATCGGAGGCGGACCGGCAGGACTGGCGGCGGCTGTGGCGGCAAAGAAAAAAGGAATCAATGATATCCTTGTGATTGAACGGGACGAACGTCTGGGTGGTATTTTGAATCAGTGCATTCATAATGGGTTTGGCCTGCATACCTTTAAGGAAGAGCTTACAGGCCCGGAATATGCAGATCGTTTTATCCGTCAGGTGCAGGAGTTGGGGATTGTGTGTCAGACGAATTCCATGGTGCTGAACATCACGTCGGAGAAAAAAGTGACGGTTTTAAGTCGCACGGAAGGGATGCAGGATATCCAGGCTAAATCGATTATTCTTGCCATGGGATGCCGGGAGCGGCCGCGAGGGGCTCTGAACATTCCTGGGTACCGACCGCAGGGAATCTATACAGCCGGAACAGCGCAGAGGCTGGTTAATATGGAAGGATATCTTCCCGGAAAAGAAGTTGTGATTTTAGGTTCCGGGGATATAGGGCTTATTATGGCGCGCAGAATGACACTGGAGGGAGCCCATGTTCAGGTAGTGGCAGAGCTGATGCCATATTCCGGCGGCCTAAAGCGGAATATCGTTCAGTGCCTGGAGGATTATGGAATTCCTCTGAAGCTTTGCCATACGGTGATCGACATCAAGGGGAAACAAAGACTGGAAGGTGTTACGCTTGCGGAAGTGGACGAAAACGGAAGACCGATACCGGGAATGGAGGAAGAATACTGCTGTGATACACTGCTTTTGTCCTGTGGTCTGATTCCGGAAAATGAACTGTCGCAGGGAATGGGTGTCCGGATGAATCCGGTTACGAACGGTCCCGTTGTTGACGAAAGTTTTGAGACCAGCATTCCAGGGGTGTTTGCCTGTGGGAATGTACTGCATGTGCACGATCTGGTGGATTTTGTGTCAGAAGAAGCAAAATGTGCGGGAGAATGTGCAGCAGATTATATCCTGGGCCAGCTTGACAAAGCAGGAAAACGTGGAATTGCGATCGAGGTGGAAGGCGGAATTCGTTATACGGTTCCGGCAGAAATCTTGCCGGAACGCATGCGGGGGTATCTGAAAGTACGTTTCCGGGTGGGAAATGTATACCGCAATTGCTACATCAGTGTGTATTTGGATGAGAAACGGATTGTGCATAAAAGAAAACAAATTGTGACTCCTGGAGAGATGGAAGAGGTTATTTTAGAGAAGGAACAATTAGAAGGGGCCAGCCGGTCTGAGAAGATCAGGATTGTTTTGGAGTGCGGTGAAAAGCAGGATTGAGGTGAGCGGAAATATGGAGAAGAAGGTATTGACTTGTATCGGATGTCCCATGGGCTGTGAGCTTCAGGTAGAGATGGAAGGCTGCAATGTAATAAGTGTTTCCGGAAATACCTGTAAACGTGGGGATATTTATGCAAGGAAAGAAGTGACGAATCCGACCAGAATTGTGACGACGACGGTCCGTTTAAGCGGAGGCGGTGTAGTTCCGGTAAAGACGAAGGAGGATATTCCGAAGGAGAAGATCATGGACTGTGTCCGGGAATTGAAACAGCTTGTAATCGCAAGACCGGTTCAGATTGGCCAGGTGATTCTCGAAAATGCAGCCGGAACAGGAGTACCTGTGGTTGCAACTGCAAACAAAAAATAAGCGGTGGAAGGGGAGAAAAAACGGATGAAAAGGAATTCATACTATACTTCGGCGGATGGCGAGACGAGAATCCATGCGATTCTGTGGATACCGGAAGGAGAAGTCAGAGCGGTTCTTCAGATCAGTCACGGGATGGTGGAATACATCGGCCGCTATGAGCGATTCGCAGAGTATCTGAATGAATACGGAATCTGCGTAGTCGGAAATGACCATCTGGGACACGGAGAATCGGTAACTTCTGATGAGAAGCATGGTTTCTTTAAACAGCCAGATGGAAATGAATGTGTAATAAAAGATATTCATAAATTGCGATTATACATGGGAAAGCAATATCCGAATACTCCCTATTTTATGTTGGGACACAGCATGGGATCATTTTTGATCCGACAGTATATGATGCTGTATGGGGAAGGTCTTTCCGGAGTGATCGTAATGGGAACCGGGGCACAGCCGGAACCGGTTCTGGTTCTGGCGAAACTTCTTTGCAGAGCGATGGCAGCATGCAAAGGATGGGAGTACCGGAGTAAGCTTGTTGACCAGCTTGCATTTTCTGGAAATAACAAAAAGTTTGAACCTGCCCGGACGCCGCAGGACTGGCTGACAAAGGATGAAAAAATCGTTGATGCTTATCGGGAAAATCCGTGGTGTACGTTCACATTTACACTGAACGGATTCTATCAGTTGTTCCGGACGATTCAGTTTGTTCAGCGTAAAAAGAACATTCAGAAAATCCCGAAAGATCTGCCGCTTTTCTTTGTCGCGGGAAGCGATGACCCGGTGGGGAATTTCGGAAAAGGTGTCCGGAAGGTGTACGAGTCCTGTCTAAAGGCCGGGGCTCAGAATGTAGAATTAAAATTATATGAGAACGATCGTCATGAAATCCTGAATGAAACGGATTATATGGATGTATTTGAAGATTTGCGAAAATGGCTGGAAGAAAATTTTGAAAAATAATGCTTGAATTTTCAAAAGTTATGTGATATTGTAAATGCAATCTCAGAAAACATTCTCAAATTCGTTTCGTGTAAATGGCTGCACGATTTCTGAACAGATTCAGTTTTATTATTATATCAATTGATTCCATTTATCAAAATTATATTTATACAATATCTTTCATGGCGCACTTTTTTGTGCGCCATCTAAGGACAGAATCTTTTCTGTCTCAAATATCATATCGTTCATTCTGTATCGAATGAATACCACTTTAATATTTTAACAGGATATTGCTTTAAAGTGCATATCAAAACAAAGGAGAGTGCGAATGATTCGTAAAAGAAAAAGACAGATTTTGTCGAAAGGTCTGGCTTTCTTCTTCCTACTGACTCTGCTGTTGCAGACGGTTACGGTACGCGCCGGAGAACAGGATAGCTATCATTCAGATGTCCGGTGCAGCCTGACAATCGAATTGAAGGATCTGGGAACAAGGCCGGAACATACTGTCTTCGACATTTATCAAGTCGGAACGGTTGAGGCAGAGACATCCCTTCATTTTCGATTGCTGGACAGGTACCGGAAAACGGGGATCAATCTGAAGCGGATCCGTCTGGCGGAGGAACAGGAAGAGGCAGCCGCGAAGCTGACCGGTGTGTTGAATGAGGACACACTGGTTGCAGAGATGGAATCCGGAGAAAACGGGGTGCTTGCCATCGTCGATCTGGAACAGGGGGCTTATCTTGTCAGGCAGAAAGACCCTGCCGATTATGGAAATGTCGCGCCGTTTCTGGTGTTCCTGCCGTATGGAACGAGTGAGAAATGGGAATATGACCTGAAGGTTTCGCCCAAAGCGGAACGCCTGGAACAGGATAAAACGCCGCTGCCGGAAATGCAGATTCAGACACATGTCCTTCCGATCGAAACAGGGGATTCATCTGAAGAGGTGATCTATGTGTCGTTATCCGTGGGTATGCTGTGTATTTTAATTATTTTAGTAGAAAGGAAACAAAAAAGTTGAAAAGAAAAGTATCTTTGATGGTATTTGTTTTCTTCTATCTTAGCTGTATTGCTATTATGGATTACCCTTATCTGGCGCGCATATATAACGGCCGTGTTCAGGGAAAGGCTGTGACAGAATATGAAGAGACCATTGAAAAAATGGACCGGAACATGTGGCAGGAACAATTGGAGAGAGCTGAGAGGTACAACTGTTTCCTTGGCTCGGGAACGGAAGAGAGGCTGGAAGATCCTTTTGGAAATACATCTCAGAACCATCGAGAATATGAGGAACTTTTAAACGCGGGAAAAGAAGGGATTATGGGGTGGATCGAGATACCTCAAATACAGGTCACACTGCCCATTTATCATGGCACTTCTGAAAATGCACTCCAGAAAGGAGCAGGTCACCTGGAGGGGAGTTCTCTTCCGGTAGGCGGAACGGACACACATACGGTGATATCCGCACACCGGGGACTACCCAGCAAAAAGATGTTTACGGATCTGGATCAACTGGAAACAGGCGAGCTCTTTTACATTCATGTGTTTCAAAAGATCCTGGCTTATCGGATTACGGAAATAGAAACGGTAAGACCGGATGAAACAGGGCCTCTGGCAATCCGTAAAGGGGAGGATCTGGCAACACTGGTCACTTGCACACCGTATGGAATGAATACGCATCGGATGTATGTTCATGGGAAGAGAGTTCCTTTTGAGAAAATCACAGGAGAAAGCACCGGGACAATCGAGATGGAGAGGTGGATCCGGGAATACGGGTGGCTTTGCCTGTCCATTGTACTGATTGTATGGCTTTTGATTCTAATAATACGTTTTTGCGGAAAAAAGGAAGATGCAGTCAGAGCAAGAAAGAGAAGGAGGAGAAAGGTAAAAAAATGCGGGAAACAAAATCAATCTGGAAAAAAGTGACGGTAGCTCTTTTTGCGGTGTTTATTCTTGCGCAGGCTGTTCCAAGAATACTGTCCGCAGAAGATAATACGGCAAATTGGACACTGGATGTGTATTATGTGAATGAAACGTCCCTCTACGATACGAAGAAGACGCAGGATTTTACGTTGAAATATCAGATGGAGTTCCATACAAATCAGGATCTGGGGGAAGGAAGCGTAGAGATCCGGATTCCAAAAGTGTTGCTCACCTATCGGGACGGCACGGAAATTCTTCCGGCAGATATTGCCGTGCCGGCGGGAACACCGGAGAATCCGACAGATGGGAAGAATACGCCGTTTAATTACTATGAAGAAGAGGATGAACTGGTATTTTTCAATTATAAAGAGATGTGTTCCGGGTCAAATGCGGCATTTCAAGTATTGTATAAGAACCTGGCTGTCATGAACATTGTTGACATGACAGAATGGTCGCTGACACCCAGGATTCAGGTGACTACAGAAAATGACACAGAGACGGCTGAACTGAAGCCGCTTACGGGGCGTGTGGACACCTATGCATCACTTGGCAGTGTGACGAAAACAACGTATGTAAGCGGTCAGAGCTATACGCCCGGACTTTATACAAAAAAGCAGGCAGAAGCATTTCTTTCGGGAAAGCTTCCGGAAGAATACGAGGAACATTTTGAAAATTACAAATATGTAGTCTGGGAAGTAAAAGCAAATGGAAATGGTACACAGCCATTTACACTCAAAATGGAAGAAACACCGAAGACTGCGGACCAGACGGCAGGGAGTATTGTCGGTATTAAAGTAAAGCGGGGATTTACCGTGGTAAGTCCGATTGATTATTCGGCCGGCACGGTAGAAATACGGGCGTCAGGCAGGCAGGATTCCTGGTCCGGAAGTCTCTATGTAGTGACGGCATATCCGGCAGAGGCAGTCACGGATGGGACGGTGCTGAACAACGAGGCGGCGATGATACTGATGCCGATAGACGGAAAAGATCCAGAACAGAAAAAGACAGGATCGGCCTCATGGACTTACAAAGAATATGAGTGGATCTATCCGGGCGATATTCTGAATGTGAATAAAGAGCAGGATCAGACATGGGAGAGCTGGCTGGAAGTATTCCGGTATGCAAAGGCGAATCAGGAAGATAAAGGAGCATTTCCATTTTCGACAAAAAGTATATGCCGCGGGTATGGTTACACACATGAGCTTTCCGGAAGCGAGATGGGAACATATCGGGAGGGAAGCAGCTATACGGTCAGCACCTTTGACGATACCGTCTGCGCTTATCTGTCTCCCGAAAAAAATGCCAGAGCAATGACGGGAGAAGATTATTACTTCTCGGAAGTTAAGATCATACAGAAAGACCGGGGATATGATGTGTGGGAAAATGATTTTGAACAGCCGGAACAGAATGAGGATGTGGACCAGAAGCTGGCTGTTTATGCGGTCTTTGCAGACACGGATCCGCGGGGAAACGGGGAATGGGAGCATATCGCAGATGTCGGTTGGAATGAAGAAGGAGAGATGACTTATTCTTTTACAGAGGCGCAGCTTGCGAGAAAACCATGGAAAGTCAAGGCGGTACACCAAAGCATCAATTATCAGACGACATGCGAAATATATGTGCAACTTCGGCTACGCTATGATTCCCCGGTGATGGAGGAACTTCTTGCAGCAGATCCGGACCAGATTATTCTGAAAAACAGTTCCGGCGCCGAGGTGCTGCACGATGGCGGACAGTTGACGATGCAGGACGATGCGGCAATTAAGCTTTCCAAAATGCAGATGCATGCGGCAGCTTATAAGACGGCAAAGACGACAAACGATGTGGTAAACGGCAGGGCGCAGGTGGAATATTGCCTGACCGCACATGATGGCTACCTGGTAGAATCCAATGAGGATGCAGTATATTTGAAACAAAATGGCGTGAAGAGTCCCGGAAGAAAGCATCTGGTATTTTATGATCTTCTTCCATATGGGATGAGATTTGATCCTTCCGGAGAAGTGATCGCTGGGCGTCTCAAGAATCTGAGTTATTCCGGTGTGTACAATACACCACAAAGCTGGGATACCACACAGGTGGAAGTGGAAATGGATTCCGAGAGAGATGTGATTGAAAATTATAAGGGAACCGGGAGAACGATGGTAATCTTTCATTTGACATATCAAGGAACGGATTCCTCTGTGATGACAAGAAATTCTAATCAGTATACTTACTGGATGGAAGGCTGGGGCGTCAGCTTTCAGGCGTATTATGACTGGAAAGATGAGCAGGTCAGTCAGTCGGAAGCAAATATCTGCGCTTTTATGCCGGGGCAGGAGGATACAAAGCCGCTTCTGGGAACGCAAAGCGAAGTGGCCTGCGATGACGGAATCATCGTGCCGGAAGGATTTGAGGAGGATTATAAAAGTCTGGGAAGCGACATCAATCAGGACGGGATCACCAATATCCGCAATGTGCTTTACGCAAGAACACTTGCAACGGAAGACATTGCTCTGGCATCCCAGTCGGCTATCCAGAAGCTGGTCCGCGCGGATGAGGACCGTTTCGGGGTGTACCTGAAAAGCGCGAGAGTATCACCTTCGGGCGGCTATACCTATGACATAACGGTTACCAATACCTCTGCACAGCCGATGAGAAATATTGTGATTTTCGACAGACTGGAACATGCTGCATCCGACAGACGAGGAGTGCCGGAAGAGATCGATTTTGAAGATTCCTGGTGGTACGGGAGCTTTCGGGAAGTCGTTTTGGAGGGATTACAAAATCAGGATATTGCACCGGTCGTTTATTACAATGAAGATCGGGAAGCGGTGCTGCCCGAAGAGAAACAGTCTCCCGGGGAAGTTCTGACGACGGCGAATGGATGGTACTCAGAGGAAGAGTGGCAGTCACTTGGAAAGACAGCGGATGAGGTACGTGCGGTTGCGGTGGATATCAGCGATAAAAGAAATGGCGACGCGTTCATACTCGATTCGATGGAATCGGCGACATTTCAGATCAAGATGAAAGCACCTGAAAATACAGAAAACGGGGCTATTTATGCATATAATAATCCGGTTTTCTACTCTGTGACGGGGATGAATGGAGCAGAGAGTGTATATACCGTTAGCGGAAATTCCGTGAAAGTGTCTCTGGGAGGCAGCGGAATTCTGGAAATTGAAAAGCAGTTCGTGAAGGAGGTACCGGATGCCGTCAAAGCAGAGGAGTTTGAATTTTATTTAACAAGAATCGAGGATGATGCACCCAAATATGCCAATCAGGAATATCAGCTCTGGCGTACCAAAGACGATGGCACCTGGGAACAGGTGAATGGGATCCATGCTACGGATGCAAACGGAAAGCTTGTACTTCGGGCAGGAGAAAAGGCGGTATTTCTCCGGGTGAAAGATGTGGCACAGATTCGGGTGGAAGAGGAGGAAAATCCATTTTGGGAAGCTGAACAGACGGATGCGACCACCTCAGAAGATGGAATAGAAAAACGGGTAGTCCAGGTGAGAAATACCTATCGCCCGGTATTGTACGTGCAGAAGAAATTGCTGGCAGTTCCGGAGGGAGATGCGGCAGCGGAAGATATTTTCACATTCCAGCTCCTGGCAGATGGGGAGCCGTATGCCCATCGGGAATTCTGGTATGTGGACAGCGTGCGGACGGATGGCGGGATTCCGCAAAAGGTTACAGCGTCCGGGCAGAACGGAATCGGGAAAACGGACAGCGATGGAAGATTTCAGATCAAAGCAGGGGAGATTCTTGCGCTCTTTCCCGGAGATTGCGGGACCAAGTATACAGTAAAAGAATGTGTGGAGAAAGACGCGGATTGGATCTGCAAAACGGATACTGTTGAAGGGATTCTGCCGGTTCAGGGAGCTTCGGCGAGTATTACCAATATTTATCGGTGGAAAAATCTGTATCTGACAAAGCAGATCACCCATCAGGATGTAAATGCATGCACGCAGGCATTTACATTTCGTATCACCGATTCAGAAGGAAATCCTGTTGCCGGAAAGCACTGGGTATTACTGGAAGAAGGAGAGGAGACCAAAGCAGAGGGTATCTTGAACCCGGATGGAAGCTTCACCTGCGTATGCGGCGGAAAAACGGTGAAAATAGAAGGATTGGAGGCGGAACAGACCTATCTGGTGGAAGAAACAGTAAGCGGGGAGCTTTACGAGAAAGTCAATCCGGGGACGGACGAGATTACTATGCCGCTTTACAGCAGTAAGAAAGAGATGGTGATTACCAATGATTATCGGAAACGATCCTTCTCGGTGTCCAAACAAGTGATCTATGATGCGACGGATTCGCAGCAGGTTGCAGAATTGGAAGAACGGTTATTCACGATGACGGTGACGGTAAAAGGAGAACTCCTGAGTGAGTATCCATATACTCTTACGGAGCAGGGCGAGACGGTGGATGGAGATCACAGGACGGATGCAAATGGACAGTTCCGACTGAAGGACGGTCAGACGGCCATTTTTGAGGAAGCGGGCCTCCGGGGTGATGAAATCACCGTTACAGAGACGAAAGATGTGGATTATCCGCAGATCTATCCTCCTTCCCAAAAACCATGGGAGGGTGAGCTGGGAGATGATACAGAAATTATCATCATGAACGGAAAAAGCGGAGGGCTTCTGATCGGGAAAACATATGTCGGCAAGGATGATGATTCCAAAACATATGTGGAAGAAGTGAAGGCAAAGGCATCATCTGTAAAAAAGCACGCGGTGAAGATGGTGCTTCGCGTGACGGATAAAGGCGGAAATACATATCAGTGGCCGACCTCCAGCCAGTATGTGAAGTCCATTCATCCGGATGGCACCAGCGGGAGTATATTCTGGTCGAAGGCAAGTGATTCTTCGGATGGTGCTTTGACGATAGAACCGTGGGATCTGGTTTACCTGACCAGTAAACAGATGAAGGATATTGTGTCATATTCGCTGGAAGAGGTGGAAGAATCTCGGCACCAGATCCGTTACTGGAAGGACAATAAATGGATGATCATCAGTCAGGATACACCCAGGGGAAATCAGCCTGTTAAGGGAAAACTGAATGAGATGGCGTTTGCTTCGATTATCAATAAAGTAGAAACCATGGAAATGACCGGCAGTATGGCGCAGAAGCGTATGCAGATCGGAAGTGAAGAGGTACCTGAGGGAGCAAGGCTGGTATGGCGTGTGGAACAGTATGACGGAGCCGGATGGAGCCCGGCGGAAGGGACCGCGTATCTGTCCTTTGACGCGGCAGGCATAACCTGTAGCGAAATCCTAAAGACAGGAAAGGAAGGAAAGATTATATTGACTAAAACAGCGAATGAATTTCCTTATATTCAATTTTGTGAAGATCGGGTCTACCTGAACCAATATGGAAATGCATCAGAAGGAGATCTGAGAATTGTTGAATTGACAGAAGAATCGGATGAGAGCTGGGGATTTCTGGTGGGATACGGAACAGAGGAGAATCTTGTGGAGTACAGCTGGGATCTGGAGCCGGAACGGGCGATCGCTTTCGTGAACGGAAACTGTGATGCCGCTATGGATATAGAGAAGAAAATGGATGGAGCTTCCGATGAGATTTTTATTATGAATCTGAAACAGGTAATCTCGATTCGGAAGAATCCGGTGACAAAACCGGAAGACATAGCCGCAGAGCGGGCAGCAGCCGGCATTCCATATCGGATATATGACAGGAAAAGCGGAAAAGTGGAGGGTGAAGGAATAACCGGTGCAGAAGGAGAGATACAGATGAAGGCGGGCCAGTATGCCCGGCTGGAAGTCCCGGGCGATACCTTGTGGACCGTGTCCGAACAGGGGGAAGCGTCCTATGTACTTAGAAAACTGAGCGGGACTTCCGAGAAAAATACGGTCAAGCTCGGGAGGAACCGAATGCTGATCCGCCGTGAGATCCCGGAAGGGCAGATCGAGGAAATCATCCTTACACAGGCTATGGTGAATCAAGGCGTGGTTGACGCATCCACCCGTCAGAAGGTGAAGCTGAACAGCGGGGATGTTGTGATACCGAAAATGATCTTAAAGGATGGAAAAGTGTATGTTGTGGCAGGAATCGGAGAGAAAGCATTTTACAGAAATAAGAGTATTACCGGAATTACGTTCCCGGATACGATTAAGACTATAGGAGATGACGCATTCTACCTTTGCAGAGGGCTGGAAAGCGATCTGGTTTTGCCGAAGGCACTTAAGTCGGTTGGAAACCGGGCTTTTATGGAATGCAATTATATGACCGGAGAACTGGAGATTCCGGAAAGTGTCGTGACCATAGGCGAATCCGCATTTTCGGGCTGCAGATCTCTTACGGGAGAACTGAAAATACCGGAAACAGTAAAAGAGATAGGAAGCGATGCCTTCGGAGCCTGCATGGGATTTACCGGAACGCTTGTTATGCCGGGGAGCGGTACAGTTATGGGAGAACGGGTGTTTAACAATTGCCATGGAATTACAGAGGTTGTTATTCCGGAGGATATCACACGGATTGAAACGCGGACTTTCTTTGCTTGTAAAGGATTGAAAAAGGTATGGCTGACCGATCAGATTACCAGTATCGGAGATTACGCGTTCGCTTCCTGTGAAGTCCTAGAGGATCTGAAAATAGGAAATCATCTGGAGACGATAGGGGGAAGGGCTTTTCACAGCTGCTATGGGTTGAAAGGCCAGCTGAATCTGCCTTCCAGTATTCAGACCATTGGGGAAAGTGCATTTTATGATTGTACTGGACTTACCACGATCTATATTGACAGGCCGAAGGATTCTGTTGAAGGTTCTCCGTGGAATTTTCCGAAAGGAAAGGTAGGGATACTATGGAAAGAATAAGAATTCTTACTGTAAAAATAATGATGTTCTGTATCTTGATCGGTTCCTGCCTGGGGATGATGGTTGTGTTTGTACAGGCCGAAGAAGATATACCGGGAGTGATATTTGAAAACAGCAGGAATGAGGCACCGGATCTGTACATTAAAAAACAGGTGAAAACCGCCATGGAAGGATATGATCCGCCGGAAGATCAGGAATTTTCCTTTGTATTGAAGCTGGATGGAGAACTGGCGAAAAGGTTGGAATATAGAGTGTTTGATAAAGAGGATGAGGAAATCTTTGATCGGGATATCCTGGGGAACCGAAAACGATTTCAGACGGACCGTTCCGGAACGTTTGCACTGAAGGCGGGCCAGACGGCATTGTTTGAATATGTGGGTTCGGGAGTCAGGTATGAAGTGACAGAGCAGCCGGCCGAAGATTACGTTCAGATCCAGCCGCAGGGAGAAAGCGCTGCGGTCGGAACGGTGCCGCCTTCCGGAGCATATGTGAATTTTGTGAATCTTTATATTACCAAAAGTGATCGGGATACGGCAAATCTGATGATTCAAAAGAGTATTTCCTTTCCGGAGGGGTATGAAATGCCGGAAACGCCCTGGTTTTCCTTTCAATTACAGCTGGATGGCCGGAAATTCTCTTTGGAACAATATGAAATACATGATTCAAGAACGGATGAACTGTTGGATAAAGGAGTAACGGATTCGGAGGGCATATTTAAGATAAAAGGCGGATGCACGGCTGTATTTCGGGAGATACCGACGGATATAGATTATCTGGTTACCGAGAAGCCGGAAGACGGATGGTACAGCACCAAAGAGACCTCTTTAGAAGGAACGGTCACTGCGCCCGGAACGATTGTAAATTTTAATAACAAAAATGTTTCTTTTGCAGTCAGTAAAGAAGTAGAAGGCGGTGAGTCGACCGAAGAATTCCGGTTTCTGCTTACGAAAGCCGACCGGACTGTCTGGGCGGACGCGGCATATTATCTGTATCGGACCGTGGATGGAAAACTTGTTGATGACCTGGTTCATCAGACCGAAAAGGATGGAAGCTTCCTGATGTGTCACGGACAGACGGCTGTTTTTATCGGCGGAGAGCCGGGAACAATTTACAATGTTTCGGAAATTGCGAATCCGGACTATGTTCAGGTGCTGCCTGCAGATTCCAGAGGATATACAGATAAAATGGTTTTTGATGGTGTGGAAGTGCTTCCCTTTATAAATAGGAAGGAATCGAATGCGGGGACCTTAAGTGTGACGAAAGTAGTTGAAAATGTGAAAGGAACAGCGGCATTCGCACAGGATGAATTCGGTTTCCTTTTATATAGGAAGAAACTCAGTGAAAATGAGCAGGAATCTGTCTATGAACCTGTGAAAAATGCGGATTTTGTAATCAGCTCGGGCGATACGGAATTGACCGGGCAGACCGATGCAGAAGGAAAGTTTACCATCAAGGCTAACGAGACGGTGAGATTTACCGGACTTGATTATGGAGAATATAAAGTAGAAGAATCGCAGCTTTCCATTGAATATGTGGCGAAAGATGGCCAGAAAGTTCAGGAAGGGATTTTGACGGAAGAGGGCTTGCAGTTTACATTTGTAAATCTGTATTTGTGTAAAGAACTCGATCTGTATCTGACTAAAAAAACTACAGATGGACAGCCACTGGAAGGTGCATCCTTTATGCTCTATCGGGATGCGGCGCTTACCAATGCGGTAAGGGAGGAGCCTTTTGTGAGCGGAGCGGATGGCATGGCAATTATTTCTGATTTAAAGGCAGGAACCTATTATTTGAAGGAAATCCGGTCACCGGAAGGATATCGGCTGTGGGAAAACCCAATCAAAATCGATGTTATGCGTGTAGGGGCAAATATGGAAGTGACGGTTGATGACAGCCTTTTGGGAACGGATGAAGCGGGGCAGATTTATACGAAGCTGTATCCGGATCGAGATGATGAAGCCTATATTACCGTTTATAACAGCAGAAATTTTATGCTCCCGATGACAGGCGGAACAGGTGTATTCCTGTTCACGTCACTTGGTATGCTGGGTCTTACGATTGGCACATTACTCTATAAAAAGCAATGTTCTCATCGTGCAAATCAGTGAGGATGTTGTTTGAAAATAAAAGAAAAGGAGAAGAAACAATGATGAAACAAATGACAAGAAACAAAGAGGCAGGAAGGAAAAACAAGAAAAAAAGCATGCAGTGGGCGGCTGCGGTAATGGCACTTGCTCTGACCGGAATGAATGCGTCCGAAATGGCGGCGATGATACCGATGCAGGTAAAGGCTGCCGAGACAGCCAATTCCATCATCGACGGAACGCAGACGACGGGGAGCCTGGTCATCAAGAGAATGAGTAAGGAGACAGGGCAGGCGGTTCCGATTGGCGGTGCCAGATACTCCATTTATAAAATCATGAGCTTGATTCCGGGAAGTACAGTGGGAGAATTTGCATCATTTGAGAAAGTAGCAGCGTATCAGGACGTACTTAAAACGGTTCAGCCTGATGAATTGTTCGGCAGTTATTCGGCTGCAGAACTGGATGCACTTGCGATACGACTGGAGCAGGCTGCCGCAGAGCAAACGCCGACTGCCTCCGGGATTACTGCAGAAACAGACGGAACCTATACCTTTGAGAATCTGGCACTTGGTTATTATCTGATAGTAGAGACGAAAGCGCCGGACGGTTATGTGGCAGGAAAGCCATTCCTGGTGTCAATTCCCTCAACCGATAATTACCAGAGCAATGCGGCAGGAACAAAATGGGTCTATGATGTGGCAGTTGCTCCGAAAAGCGCAGAAATATCCATTGATAAGAAGCTGGCGGACTCTGAAGACGGAAGTGTGAAAGAAGGAGACTACGTACAATATGTCATCGAAACTTCGATTCCGGAATATACAGAAGATTACACCAACCCGAAATTCATAATCAAAGATACGATGAGCGACGGACTGGAAATTCTGAATGATACCACACACCCTGTTACGATCAAGATAGACGGGATCCCGATCAGCGCATCATTAGATACCTATGCATTCACGGCAGAAAACAAGACCGGCACAGCGGAAGATCTAAGCATACAGTTCCAGCCGGATTATATTAAGCAGAACCTTGGGAAAGCTGTGGAAGTGACTTATTTTGCCAAAGTGAATGACAAGGCAGTGATGGGAATCACAGGAAATTCAAACCAGGCTGTCCTTGAGTATCACAACAAACCGGGAACAGATGCCCAGGCCGAATCGGCTGAAATCAAAGTCTACAGCTTTGGCATCGAGGTGGAGAAATTTGCAAAACCATCTGCTGCCCTGGAAGGAGCCGTGTTTGAGCTTTACTCGAACGAGAATCTGTCCGCAGAAAACAAAATCGGGACAGCAACTTCGGACGAAGACGGAAAGCTGCAATTCTCCCGTCTTGATGAAGGAATCTATTATCTGAAAGAAACACAGTCACCTGCAGGCTATACTCTGCTTGCAAATCCAGTCAAAATTGAAATTACAGCATCCGAAATGAATCAAGTTGCAACAGGCACATTTACACTCAAAGTGAATGATAAAGAAATAACAGCGACAGATGGATCATTCGTGACAAAACTTAATACGGATTCCGGTATTTCCACGGTTGCGGTGGAGAATCAGAAGGGCTTTTCGCTGCCTGAAACAGGCGGGATTGGCATCATGATCTTTCTGGGAATAGGAATTGTGGGAATCTTGATCCTTTCCGGAATTATGGTTAAAAAGATGAAACTTTGATGGCAACTGAAAGCCGACTATGTTAAGCTGTTTGAATATGTAGTTCCCCGGATTATGAAACAATATGCCGGAGATACCTTTTACTGGCCGTTTGCCTCCTGGTCTTCCATCAATTATTTTGGAAGGTGGAAGGCACTTCAATACATGGCACGCCGCTTCTTCGCGCCGATGATGGCAAGTTTTGTAAAAGAAGAAAAAATTCTAAGCCTGTTTGTGGAAAATGAGACGGCATTTCCGGTTTGAGGACGGAAATGTAGTAAAACAGGTGGAGACACTTTTGCCTTATAAATATCTGGATTTGAAAAAGCCGAAGATTGAGGTGCAGGTGCAGGAAAAAGAGGATGCGTATATTTTGCAGGTGACAAGTGACGTATTTGCACCGTTTGTAGAGCTGGACTTTGAGGATGCGGATGCGATATTCAGTGACAATTATTTTCATTTGACAGGTGAGATGCGTGAGGTGGTGCTTCGGAAGAAGGATGTTCGAAATGGGAATTTCACGGATGCTATGGAACTGCAAGAAAGGTTGAGGGTGCGGAGTCTTATATAGGTTCGGAAATATAATGATTGTGTATTTTCCTATCTGCATCTACGTTTTGAGGAGATCCATCCCTTTGCCGATGGTAATGGGCGTGTGGGAAGAACGCTTCTGAATTATTATCTTATGACTCATGATTATCCGCCACTGATTCTTTACAGTGAAGATAAGAGGACATATTACATGGCGTTGGCTGTTTACGATAAAACGAGGAAGATACCCGGTTTTATTGAGTTTTTAAAAGAGCAGATGGTGAAGACGTGGGAGAAAAAGAAGAGGATGCCGGTAAAGTTGAATATGTTTTTGTGATGAGGTATGAAATTTGACCGATCTTGTTCTGCCTGATTTTGCAAAAAACGTGCCGTGACAGGAAATACAATCTTGTCACGGCACGTTTTGAATTCTTATTTCTTAATCTGATTCAACTGTTCATTTAAAGCCAGAAGCTGTTCTTTCGTCACGGTCAGGCCGGTCATTCCTGCCATGCTGATCATGCGAAGAAGGGTAAAGCTTCCGAGCATCTGCATAGTAGCTTCATTAAGCATGGAAGCTGCCTGCTGCCCGCCTGCCATCTGTTCCATCATAGCGGCAAAGAGCGCTTTTCCGCCTTCGGTTTTCAGAATATCCTCCAGTTTATCATTCAGTGAGAGATATCCCTCCGGTGCAGTAATATCGAACCAGTTCAGGATGGCCCCCTTTTCTTTCAGACGGTAGTCTTCATTGAATACTTCCACCTTGCGAAGGAAACTTTCATCTTTACATTCCCCTGCAATCGCCGTCAGCGTTGTTCCGCCGTTATTCGGAACTTCAAAATAGAAGAAATGTTCCGGTGA
Source organism: Bariatricus sp. HCP28S3_A7 (assembly GCF_052066375.1). Lineage (NCBI taxonomy): Bacteria > Bacillati > Bacillota > Clostridia > Lachnospirales > Lachnospiraceae > Bariatricus > Bariatricus sp. HCP28S3_A7. Next base: position 3,471 of record NZ_JBQHSG010000023.1, on the reverse strand, counting down.
AGTCTGCTTTCGAAGGCTGACTCCGTTTGCAAACAGTTCGACTTCCGGCTGGTTGGAGTAGACGGTTACCTTTGTCACATCTTCTACACGGTCCACATATCTCTTGCCGCAGATGTGAACGAAAGGATCCTCGGATAACCATGCCTTGTAAGCGTAGAAGGAATCCTTTTTATATTTGCGGTCAAAAGTGATAAGGCCTTTGTGGTTCTGTCCGTTTTCACCGCCTTCGTTGCGGGAATCTGCTCCGAAGTCAAACATATTCCATACGTGGGTTGCCCACAGATATTTTCTGGTGTAAAGCTGTTTGATCAGTTCTTCATGGTAATATGCCTGATATTCTTCTGTGTAATCCCCCTGATCCGGATTGGAAGTATGCCAGTTCAGTGCTTCGCAGCCGTACTCGCTGCAGCCGATCGGAATGTTCGAATGTCTTTCGTGGAAGTTATCAAACCACGGCCCGTTCATAGAAGTATTTCCGCCGTACCATCCGAAATAGTGGTTGTAGGATACTACGTCCGGGATCTGGATGTACGGATCGTCTATGCTGCAGGTGGAAAGACATGCGATGGTGGTCAGGCGTGTCTTGTCCATTTCGTGAACCAGATCATTCAGGATCCGATGGTTTTCAAGAAGATCCTCATCGGACTCGCCGCCCATAGTGATCTCATTGGACAGTCCCCACACAAAGATGGACGGATGATTGTAATTCTGTACGATCAGTTCCTTCATCTGGGAAATGGTGTTCTCGCGTCCTTTCGGCATGTGGGTGGAGATGTACGGAATCTCTGCCCATACGACCATTCCCCTCTCGTCACAGAGATCGTAGAAATACTGGTCATGCTGGTAGTGAGCCAGACGGATGGTGGTCGCTCCGAGTTCGCAGATCAGATCCATATCCTCTTCGTGATGCTCCGGAAGCAGGGCGTTTCCGATTCCCCATCGGTCCTGATGGCGGGATACGCCGCGCAGTGGATATTCCTTGCCATTTAAAATGAATCCGTTTTCCGGATCGATCCGGAAGGTCCTGCATCCAAAACGTGCGGACACATTGTCAAGATCCGTTCCGTTTTCTTCCAGCACAGCTTCTGCCGTATAGAGATACGGGTCTTTTCTTCCGTTCCACAAATGTACGTTTTCCAGCGTAAATGAAACGGCAGTATCGGCGCATGTTGTCTCGGCAACGACATTTCCCTCTGCGTCTTTTATCGTATAGCGGATCTGCTGGGCATCTGTTCTATTTGTCACGAATACTTCTACATTTACATTTGCAGATGTTCCGGTAACCTCCGGTGTTACCTGGATGCCGGGGCCGCCGAAGTAATCCAGATCAAAATGGGAACTGCTTACGGCAAGGATATTGACATTCCGATACAGGCCGCCGTAGAATGTGAAGTCCGCGTGCTGTGGATAGACGGTGTCATTTACACTGTTATCGACTTCGATTACGATCAGGTTTTTGGCTTTCAGAGCGTCCGTGATGTTGACTCTCCAGGTGGAGTATCCGCCGTCGTGACTTGCCAGCTTCCTGCCGTTCACATAGACGGAAGCAGAAGAGTTGGCTCCGCAGAGTTCCAGATAATACAGGTCTGCTTCCGGAAATTCTGATTTTTCAAGTTCTTTTGCGTAAAATGCGGTTCCGCGATACAGGTCATTTCCGCCGTCCTGGCCGTCGATCGCGTTCCAGGTGTGCGGGAGATTGACCCAGTACCAGCGCTCGGGCATCCGTTCCGGTACGCTGTCTGCCTCTTTGGAAAATGCCCATTTGGTATTAAAATTCAGAATCTGTCTCATGTTATATTCCTCCTAATTGGCGCTTTGTTTCTCCTTTAGAATCTCGATGTTTTCCAGTACTTTTTTCTTGCCCAGCGGATAGATGAAGATCAGGCTGAGTCCAACAATTAAGTATAATACAGCAGGAATCAAGGTTGCAATATTGTAAATACCCTGTACAACAGCTTCGGTCTGCACCTGGGCCGCAGAATCGAATCCGATCCATCCGAGAGCCCATCCTCCAAGCCCTCCGGCAACGGCCTGTCCCAGCTTACGCGCAAAGGAATATACCGCATAAACGGTTCCGTCCTCGCGGCTTCCGGTGCGGATTTCCTGGTCGTCAATGATGTCGGTGATGAAGGCCCACATGATCAGGTTGAACACGCCGAACCCAAGGAAACCGATGACATTGATGATAATGTAAGTCCACATGGACCTGGTCCGCATAAGGAACAGCAGGAAACAGGCAGCTGCGCCGCTGAGACTTCCGAAGATACCCAGTTCTTTCTTCCCGAACTTACGGCTGAGCGGGACAGCGACCGGTGCCAGAATGATACCGGGCAGCATGCTGACTGCATTCATGACCATCACGCCGCTCTTGTCCTTGAAATAATCGATGAACAGATATTGGTTGATGGACTGATTCAGGATCTGGGCTGCAAGGATACAGATGGAAGCGATGACAATACCAATCAGTGCGCGGTTGGTGATCAATGTTTTTACCGTATCAATAAATCCCACCTGCTTTACATTCTCTGCAGGAACAGCTTTTACACGCTCGGTTGTCATAAAATAACAGACGAGGTAGCTGGCAATAGAAAGAATAGAAAATACAAGGGCAACGATCGGGAAAAGTTCGCCTTTTACAATCTGATTCCCTGCCGCGTCGGAAGCATACAAAATGGCCGGAGCGCCGATGCCCACAGCAATATTTGCGACTACAGAACCAAGGCTTCGGAAGGTAGAAAGCGCTGCACGGTCATCTGCTTCCGGACTGATCAGAGAAGCCATGGAACCGTAAGGAATATTGATCGCGGTGTAAAAAATGCTACCCCAGAGAAGGTAGGTGGCAAACATATAGACGATGCGCAGCGTCATCGGCGCGTTGACCATGGAAGTCTGATACATCAGGAAACTGGCAAGTGCCACCGGTCCGCACATGCGGCGCAGCCATGGTTTGAATTTCCCGTCTTTTGCAGGCTTTGCCTTGTCGGCAATACGTCCCATCGTTACGTCGGTAAATGCATCAACGACCCTTGCTACAACAAACAGGGTTCCTACAAGCCCCGGGCTGATTCCAAGTACTTTTGTGTAGAACACCATCAAAAATACACTGGCAAATGTGAATGTGAAGTCGTTACCGAGGTTACCGATCAGGTAGCCGACCTTGTCCCGCCAGCCAAAGGGACGAATCTGTTTTTCTTTGCTCATTCGTTTTCTCTCCTTTGTTTAAAGATTTATTTGTAATGCTTATCCTAAAGGATATCCGAAATTCCAGTGAGTAATATTTTTGCTGAATTTGTAATATTTTTATATTATGTTGAAAAATAATAAAATATATACAATAATTGGAATGTAAGACAAAATATGGGTAGTGTCAAGTAATCTATGAAAAACTGGGCCGAAAAAAACAGGCTCAAACGAACCTTGAAAATTGCAAATATATAAGACGGAAGGCCCTCCGGGGGCTCAGGGCGCTGC
>NZ_JBQHSG010000022.1:0-40017 GCF_052066375.1 Bariatricus sp. HCP28S3_A7 | reverse complement strand
TATCCCTACGAAAGTAGTAAGACCCCTTGAAGACGACGAGGTAGATAGGGCAGAGGTGGAAGTGCAGTAATGCATGGAGCTGACTGTTACTAATCGGTCGAGGGCATAACCAAGATAGGTAGGATAGGAAGAATGGATGGAGAGATAAAACTTTGTATGTGGTTTTGAAGGTATATATACCTTTTAAGTAAGGCCCGATGGCTCAGTTGGTTAGAGCGCCGCCCTGTCACGGCGGAGGTCGTGGGTTCGAGTCCCATTCGGGTCGCTAGTTCTTACTCAAAATGTGAGAGCTGCCTCAGATTATTGATGAGGTGTTAATGTTATGGGATCATAGCTCAGCTGGGAGAGCATCTGCCTTACAAGCAGAGGGTCATAGGTTCGAGCCCTATTGGTCCCATAGATATGCCGATGTGGCTCAATTGGCAGAGCAGCTGATTTGTAATCAGCAGGTTATCGGTTCGAGTCCGATCATCGGCTTTTTGGATGGATTCCCGAGTGGCCAAAGGGGGCAGACTGTAAATCTGTTGGCACCGCCTTCGGAGGTTCGAATCCTCCTCCATCCATTGTACATTTTATATGTACATTGAATTAAATAAATTATCGCGGGGTGGAGCAGTCTGGTAGCTCGTCGGGCTCATAACCCGAAGGTCGTAGGTTCAAATCCTGCCCCCGCAATTTCGCCCAGATAGCTCAGTCGGTAGAGCAGAGGACTGAAAATCCTCGTGTCGCTGGTTCGATTCCGGCTCTGGGCACTTGTCTACCAAGACAATTTAAACTGGATGGAGCATTAGCTCAGTCGGTAGAGCACTTGACTTTTAATCAAGTTGTCCGGGGTTCGAATCCCCGATGCTTCATTTTTTAGACCGTATTATTGTTTCTAACAGTAATGCGGTTTTTTCTTTATACAATGATAGTGATAGTAATTTGCAGGAAGGTAGGTAGTGAAGACAATGAAATCATCTGTAGAATTAGATAAGATGTTAATGAGTATTAACCGTAAAGGGTATCCTGCTTATAAAGAATTAAAAGGAAGTTATCAATTTGCGGGATTTGTACTTCATATTGATCATGTACAGGGAGACCCGTTTGCTGCACCTTCTAAGTTAAGCATTCAGGTGAAAAAGGATCAGGCTGGTTTTCCTGTTACTATGTATGATACAGATTATAAAAGGATTGCTCTTCAGGATCATTTGACCAGATTATTTACTAAGTCTGTTTCTTCGTATACGTTTCAGGCAAAGGGATCAGGAAAGAGTGGATTGATTGGTATCAGCAGATGTGGTCAGGAGATACTGGAGAGAACAGCATTTAAAATTGAGAATGGAGATCTATTGGTAAGGTTTGAAGTTGGCTTTCCGGCAAACGGACGGACGATTAATGCTTATGAGCTAAAAAAGATTTTATTTGAGTATCTTCCTGATGCTGTTAAGAAGTCATTATTCTATGAGAATATTAATAAGAATGAAGTTCGTCGGGTAGTTGAACTGGCAGAAGATCAACATACAATACGAGAAGAACTGATTAGGAGACATCTGGTAGCATTTGTGGCAAACGGGTCTGTTCTTCCAAGAGAAAGTGGTATTTCTCAAAGACCGATGAAAAATGCAGTGAAATTTCAATCACCTGCGAGTATGGAAGTTGAAATGAAGCTTCCGTATGCGGGACTTGTTAAGGGAATGGGAATCCCGAAAGGAATTACATTGATTGTCGGAGGGGGATATCATGGAAAATCTACTTTGTTAAAAGCTCTGGAACATGGAATTTATAATCATATAGCAGGCGATGGGAGGGAATATGTGATTACAGATGATACAGCTGTTAAAATCAGAGCAGAAGATGGTCGTGCAGTATCTCATGTTAATATTTCTCCATTTATTAATGATTTGCCAAATAAGAAAAATACCGTTGATTTTTCAACAGAAGATGCAAGTGGTTCAACTTCACAGGCGGCGAATGTTGTAGAAGCGGTTCAATCAGGAGCAAAAACATTATTAATTGATGAAGATACCTGTGCTACGAATTTCATGGTCCGTGATTGCCTTATGCAGACTGTTGTTTCGGGAGATAAAGAGCCGATTACACCATTTACCCTTCAGGCGAGGGAGTTAAATGAAAAGCACGGTATATCGATTGTTCTTGTTGCAGGAAGTTCGGGATCCTATTTTTATATTGCGGATAAGATTTTGCAGATGGATAATTATCAGACATTTGATATTACGGAAAAAGTCAAGAAAGTGATTGCAAAGGTTCCGGAAGATAATATGGAGGCAGAAACAAAAATTCCGATCAGTGTTATTTTTGATAAAGATAAATTTCGCAGGATTGCCAGATCGAAACGCCTTGATAAAAAAAGAGACCAGGTGAAAATCAAGCAGTTTGGAAAAGACAGTTTTTCAATTGGTAAAGATACTGTGGATTTGAAATATGTGGAGCAGATACTGGATTCGGAACAAACGACGACGCTTTCTCATTGTTTGAAATATTTACTGGAACAGATGGAGAGACAAGAACAGAATGTGGATGTGCTTGTGGAAAAATTATGGAATCAGCTTCGGATATGTGGATTAGAGTTTTTGTGCCAGGGAACGTATATCCCGTCCGGGATGGCTCAGATTCGAAAACAGGATATTTACGCATGTGTGAATCGTTATAGGGGATTGTTGTAAGAGTTATAAGGAGTTATTATGAATTATGCAGATTTTTTTCTGAAAAATCAGGCGAAAGAAAAAAAACACAGGAGACGCATTGCCGCATTTTTGGTTACAGTGCTTCTTCTTAGCAGTGCAATTCCTTTATATGGAAATGCGGAAGATACAAAGCCGGTTGATATGACGCAAAGTGAGCCTTCTCAGACTTCGGAAGCCGAAGAGGCAGCCACTCAGAAGGCGTACGAGATGACAGTAGATTCCAATGCATGGAAGGATTGGCCGGAAGGACCTAAGACATATGGTGAGGCCGGGATTGTGATGGATGCAGAGAGTGGAGCTATCCTGTATGCGAAAAATATTGATGGAAAGGGCTATCCTGCGAGTATTACAAAAATTTTGACAGTATTGATTGCATTGGAAAATGGACAATTAGATGATAAGGTCACGGTGACAGACGATTGTATCAATTGTCTTGGATATGGATATGCTCACATTGGATTAAATCCGGGGGAAGAGATTTCTTTAAAAGACGCGCTGTATGCGGTTTTGCTCGCATCAGCAAACGAAGCCGCATATGCAATTGGTGAGAGTATAGGGGAGGGATATGACTGGTTCATACAGGAGATGAATTCCCGATGTAAAGAGTTGGGAGGTCTGAATTCCAATTTTGTCAATACCAACGGACTGGAGGATCCGAATCACTATACGACAGCAAGGGATATGACGTTGATCACAAGGGAGCTTTTGAATAATCATCCGGAATTTGAGGAGATCTGTCAGACAATGCAGTATACGATTCCCGCAACGAATTTGACATCAGAAACAAGAACGTTTCAACAAAAGCATCAGATGTTTTATGAGGGAAATGAGTATTATGATGCGAGGGTCATTGCGGGAAAGACAGGCTATACAGATCTGGCATTGAACACTCTGGTTACTTGTGCAGACGATGGAAATCGAAGACTGATTTGTGTTGTTCTACGTACACATGGAAGAAATGTTTATTCAGATACAGAGGCACTTTTGAATTATGGATTTGACAATTTCCAGAAGGTTAGTATTAAAGAAAGAGAGAAATCGGAAGATATTAAGAGTATCGATGAAAATGCATATGTGTTACTTCCTTCCGGTGTGGAATTTGAAAGTCTTGAGATGAAACTGATCCCTGATTCTAATGATAAAACGGCGGGAATCGTTGAGTATACTTATGACGGCCATCTGGTTGGGACGGCATCTGTCCAATTCAGTGATGTGTATCTTGAAAAGAATGAACCGGAGATGAAGCCAGAAGAAAAGAAGGAAGAACAAAAAGAAAACAGTGTCTGGAAATGGATTATATGGATCGTTGCGGGGATTGTCATATTGGGAATCATCTTTTTTCTGTTTTTACTGGCTGTTGCTGTTAAAAGGAAGAAGAAAAGAGAGGTACAGAGGCGTCGCAGAATTGCCAGAAAGCGCAAAAGACAGCAGGAAGAAAGATATAGGCAGATGTCGGGTGAAAGAAGGCGAGAAAGAAGCCGGAGAGATACCAGAGACAGATATGAACGATAACTATACAAACTGCGGAATTTTACAGGAAAAATCCGTCAAAAAGCTGAAAATCCAAGAAACCCTTGACTCGTCAAGGGTTTCTTTATTATAATAGCTACGTAAAAGAGAAAAACTATGACGAAGACAGTAGAATATATTTCAAAGACAAAGCGAATCGGTGATGGTGAGAGACCGGTGCGAGTAGGATATATTCGAATATCACTTCTGAGTTGCAGTCCCCGAAAGTGGTATATGAGTAAGGGATGCCGGTATTTCCTCCGTTATAGGAAACTCATATGTTGGTATGCAGTAACAGGTGGTTAACGATGCATAAGCTTTCGTCCTATTACAGGAGGAGAGCTTTTTTTATTATAGGATGTCAGCTAACCTATATTTATTTCACTGCGTATCTTATGGTGAAGAAACAGAAAAGGCTGAAGATTATGAAAGGAGTACTGACATGGCCAAGTACAAGAAAGTGTCAACAGATTTGAAGTTTGTTGACAGAGAAAAGGCAATTGAAAAATTCTGGGAAGATAATCATATTTTTGAAAAAAGTATGGAAAACCGGAAAGAAGGAGAGACCTATACCTTCTATGATGGTCCTCCGACCGCGAATGGAAAACCGCATATCGGACACGTGCTGACACGTGTTATCAAGGATATGATTCCGAGATACCGCACTATGAAGGGATATATGGTTCCTCGTAAAGCTGGTTGGGATACTCATGGTCTTCCGGTAGAGCTTGAAGTGGAAAAGCTTCTGGGACTGGACGGAAAGGATCAGATTGAAGAATATGGTCTGGAACCGTTTATCAACAAATGTAAAGAAAGTGTCTGGAAATACAAAGGTATGTGGGAAGATTTCTCAGGTACGGTAGGGTTCTGGGCGGATATGGAACATCCTTATGTAACTTACGATAATGATTTCATTGAATCCGAGTGGTGGGCTTTAAAGCAGATCTGGGATAAGGGACTTCTTTATAAAGGATTTAAGATCGTTCCTTACTGTCCACGCTGCGGAACGCCTCTGTCTGCACAGGAAGTAGCGCAGGGGTACAAGGATGTCAAAGAACGTTCTGCGATTGTTCGATTCAAAGTGAAGGACGAGGATGCTTATATTCTGGCATGGACGACAACACCATGGACACTTCCTTCCAATATCGCACTTTGTGTAAATCCGTATGAAGATTATGCAAAAGTAAAATGTGCGGACGGTAATGTTTATTATATGGCATGTGCACTTCTGGACACGATTCTTGGAAAATTTGCAGAAGAAGGAAAGCCGGCATATGAGATTCTGGAGACATACAAAGGACAGGATCTGGAATACAAAGAATACGAGCCGCTTTATCAGTGCGCATATGATTGTGCTTCAAAGCAGAACAAGAAAGCTTTCTTTGTGACATGCGATACCTATGTTACTCTGACAGACGGTACCGGAGTGGTTCATATTGCTCCTGCATTTGGTGAGGACGATGCAAAGGTAGGCCGGAAATATGATCTTCCTTTTGTACAGCTTGTTGATGAAAAAGGAAATATGGGAGAGACGACTCCGTTTGCCGGATTGTTTGTAAAGAAGGCCGATCCGGAAGTGCTGAAGGATCTGGAAAGCCGCGGACTTCTCTTCGATGCTCCGAAGTTTGAACACAGTTATCCACATTGCTGGAGATGTGATACACCGCTGATCTACTATGCGAGAGAATCCTGGTTCATCAAGATGACGGATGTCAAAGACGATCTGATTGCAAATAACAATACGATCAACTGGATTCCGGAAAGTATCGGTAAAGGGCGTTTTGGAGACTGGCTGGAAAATGTTCAGGACTGGGGAATCAGCCGTAACCGTTACTGGGGTACTCCACTGAATATTTGGGAATGTGAATGCGGACATCAGCATTCCATCGGAAGTATTGCTGAATTAAAAGAAATGTCAGATAATTGTCCGGATGATATTGAACTGCATCGTCCATATATCGATGAAGTAACGATCCGTTGCCCGAAGTGCGGAAAGCCGATGCACCGTGTACCGGAGGTTATTGACTGCTGGTTCGACAGTGGTTCTATGCCGTTTGCGCAGCATCACTATCCATTTGAAAATAAAGAATTGTTTGAACAGCAGTTCCCGGCAGATTTTATTTCAGAGGCGGTGGATCAGACAAGAGGATGGTTCTATTCTCTGCTTGCGATATCAACACTGATCTTCAATAAGGCACCGTACAAGAATGTTATCGTTCTGGGACATGTTCAGGATGAAAACGGACAGAAGATGAGTAAGTCAAAGGGTAATGCGGTCGATCCGTTTGAAGCTCTGGAGACATACGGAGCAGATGCGATCCGCTGGTATTTCTATGTGAACAGTGCTCCTTGGCTTCCGAACCGTTTCCATGGAAAAGCGGTTATGGAAGGCCAGCGCAAATTTATGGGAACTTTGTGGAATACCTATGCATTCTTTGTACTGTATGCAAATATTGATGATTTTGATGCAGCAGAATATACATTGGATTATGATAAATTGTCCGTAATGGATAAATGGCTGCTGTCTAAGCTGAATACTTTAATCAAAGTAGTGGATGACAATCTTGAAAATTACAGAATTCCGGAAGCTGCAAGAGCACTTCAGGATTTTGTAGATGATATGAGTAACTGGTATGTAAGAAGAAGCCGTGAACGTTTCTGGGCAAAAGGAATGGAACAGGATAAGATCAATGCGTATATGACCCTGTATACTGCACTGGTTACTGTTTCCAAGGTAGCAGCGCCGATGATTCCGTTTATGACAGAAGAGATATATCAGAATCTGGTGAGAAGTCTTGATGAAACCGCACCGGAAAGTATCCATCTTTGTGATTTCCCGGTTGCCAATGATGCATATATCGATAAAAATCTGGAAGAAAATATGGATGAGGTCCTCAAAATTGTTGTTATGGGACGTGCATGCCGTAATACTGCAAACATCAAAAACCGTCAGCCGATCGGCAAGATGTTTGTAAAAGGAATTGGAGAACTTCCGGAATTTTATCAGGATATCATTACAGACGAGCTGAATGTGAAAAAAATGGAAATTACGGAAGATGTTCGTGCATTTACTTCTTATACATTCAAGCCGCAGCTTAAGACGGTAGGACCGAAATATGGCAAGCTGCTGGGGGGAATCAAGAACGCACTGAATAATCTTGACGGAAATGCAGCAATGGATGAACTGAACGCAAATGGTGTTTTGAAGCTTGATGTGAATGGGCAGGAGGTTGTATTGGCTACGGAAGACCTTCTGATTGATATGAGTCAGGCAGAAGGATATGTATCTGAGAGTGATTATGGAATTACGGTTGTTCTCGATACGAATTTGACAGAAGAACTTCTGGAAGAAGGTTTTGTAAGAGAAATCATCAGTAAGATCCAGACAATGCGCAAGGAAGCAGACTTCGAAGTAACAGATAAGATCAAAGTAACATATGACGGAAGCGAAAAAGCAGAGTCTGTATTTGAAAAATTTGCCGATGAAATCGGACAGGAGACTCTGGCGGTCAGCGTTGAAAAAGCTGTTCCGGCAGGTCATGTAAAGGAATGGAAGATCAACGGTGAAACAGTTAATCTGGGAGTAGAAAAGAACTAAAGCTTACGAAGGGAGAACATAATGTATAGTAAAAGATTTGAGAAAGAAGCATTTAAGAAAGAAGTAAAGCATAATGTGCGTACACTGTATCGTCGTGAAATCGATGAGGCAACACCACAGCAGATTTTTCAGGCTGTATCTTATGCAGTGAAAGAAGCAATTGTGGATGACTGGCTTGCAACACAGAAGACATACGAGAAAGAAGATCCAAAGACTGTTTATTATATGTCAATGGAGTTTCTGATGGGACGCGCACTTGGTAATAACCTGATCAATATGACCGCTTACAAGGAAGTAAAAGAAGCGCTCGATGAGATGGGAATCGATCTAAATGCAATCGAAGATCAGGAACCGGACGCAGCACTTGGAAATGGTGGTCTGGGACGTCTGGCAGCTTGTTTCCTGGACTCTCTTGCAACTTTGGGATATGCAGCATATGGATGCGGAATTCGTTATCGCTATGGTATGTTTAAGCAGAAAATTGAGAATGGTTATCAGGTAGAGACACCGGATAACTGGCTGAAAGACGGTAATCCGTTTGAGCTTCGCCGTGATGAGTATGCAAAAGAAGTTCGTTTCGGCGGAACGATCCGCGTTGAATACGACGAGAAGACAAAGAGAAATTACTATATTCAGGAAAACTATGAATCCGTACTTGCAATTCCGTACGATATGCCGATCGTTGGATACGGAAACCATGTAGTCAATACGCTCCGTATCTGGGATGCAAAAGCGATTACAGAATTTAAACTTGATTCCTTCGACCGTGGTGAATACCATAAAGCGATCGAACAGGAAAACCTGGCTAAGAATATCGTAGAGGTTCTGTATCCGAACGATAATCACTATGCAGGAAAAGAGCTTCGTCTGAAACAGCAGTATTTCTTCGTGTCAGCAAGTTTGCAGGCATTGATTGCAAAATATAAAAAGAAACACAGCGATATCCGCAAACTGTACGAGAAAGTTACGATTCAGATGAATGATACGCATCCGACCGTGGCAGTTGCCGAATTAATGCGTCTTCTTATTGACCAGGAAGGTCTGGAATGGGACGAAGCATGGGATGTCACCACGAAAACGGTTGCTTATACAAACCATACAATCATGTCAGAAGCGCTTGAAAAATGGCCGATCGACCTGTTCTCAAGACTGCTTCCGCGTGTTTACCAGATCGTGCAGGAAATCGACCGCCGTTTTGTAGAGCAGATTCGTCAGATGTATCCGGGTAACGAGAATAAAGTTGCAAAGATGGCAATCCTTCGTGACGGACAGGTGAAGATGGCACACCTTGCAATCGTTGCAGGTTACTCTGTAAATGGTGTTGCAAAGCTTCATACAGAGATTCTGAAGCATCAGGAACTGAGAGATTTCTATGAGATGATGCCGAATAAGTTTAATAACAAGACAAATGGTATTACTCAGAGAAGATTCCTTCTTCATGGAAATCAGCTCCTTGCTGACTGGGTAACCGCACATATCGGAGACGGATGGATCACCGATCTTTCTGAAATGGCTAAGTTAAAACCACTTGCTGATGATCCGAAGGCGAGAGCTGAATTTATGGACATCAAATATAAGAATAAAGAGCGTCTTGCTGCTTATATTCTGGAACACAATGGAGTGGAAGTTGACCCGAGATCTATTTTTGATGTACAGGTGAAACGTCTTCATGAATACAAACGTCAGCTTCTGAACATTTTACATGTTATGTATCTGTATAATCAGATTAAAGAACATCCGGAAATGCCGTTCTATCCGAGAACCTTTATCTTTGGTGCAAAGGCTTCCGCAGGATATATTCGTGCAAAACAGATCATCAAGCTGATCAACTCTGTTGCAGAAGTAGTAAATAATGACCGTTCTATCAATGGAAAACTGAAAATTGTCTTCATTGAAGATTACCGTGTATCTAATGCAGAGTGGATCTTTGCAGCTGCAGATGTCAGCGAACAGATTTCTACCGCTTCAAAAGAGGCATCTGGAACCGGAAACATGAAATTTATGCTGAACGGAGCTCCGACTCTCGGAACTATGGATGGTGCAAACGTTGAGATCGTGGAAGAAGTGGGAATCGAAAATGCATTTATCTTCGGCCTCAGCTCTGATGAAGTTATTAATTACGAAAACCATGGTGGATACAATCCGCAGGAAATTTATTTCAACGATTGGGAACTGAAGCGTGTGGTAGATCAGCTTATGGATGGAACCTATTCTCATGGAGATCATGAAATGTTCCGTGACCTTTACAACTCTCTGCTTAATACACAGGGAAGTCCGAGACCGGATATGTATTTCATTTTGAAGGATTTCCGTCCTTATGCAGAAGCGCAGAAGAGAGTAGAAGAGGCATATCGTGATACGGACCGCTGGGCAAGAATGGCACTCCTCAATACTGCAAGCTGCGGTAAATTCACATCTGACAGAACAATTCAGGAATATGTGGATGATATCTGGAAACTTGATAAAGTTACTGTTGAACCTGAAGAATAAGAATTCATAAATCAGGGAAACCTCTCATACAGTGGTATGGGAGGTTTTACTGTTATATGAAGAAATGGATCAGACAGGCAGGGTATTTTCTTGTTATTATGATACTTTTGCCGTATATTATAACGGTTTTTCTGAATGGAAGTCAAATGACAGCATCAGTCGGAACTGCTTCAATTTATGTGAAAGTAGAAAGAAATGAGAAGACAGTCAAACTGACGCTCGATGAGTATGGGATAGGCGTTTTGGCAAAAGAAATGGATGCGGATGCCGGTATGGAAGCGTTGAAGGCACAGGCAGTGCTGATTCGGACAAGTATCTGTAAAAGCATACAGGAAGAAGGAAGTGAAACGGTTCTAAAAAAGGGGTACTGGACAAGAAGTCAGATGAAGAGCAACTGGGGAGCCAGTGACTATGCAGAAAAATATGACCGTATTCAGGAAGCCTGGAATGACACGGAAGGGAAGATTTTAATTTACAATGGAATGCCGGCTCTTACACCGTATCATAAGCTCAGCAATGGGAAAACACGTTCTGCGGCAGAAGTTCTGGGAACGGAAGAATACCCGTATCTGCAGGTAAAGGAATGTCCCGCGGACGTGGAATCTGAGGATGCCATGACGACACAGATGATCCAGGGAACGGATATGGAGGTCACGGGAACGGACAGTGCTGGATATGTGACGGAAGTGCGTTGTGGGAAAGAAACCGTAAAAGGGGAGGCATTCCGGGATACATATCATCTCGCTTCGGCCTGCTTTACTTTGCAGGAATTTGACGGTCAGATCCGGGTCACTTCGAAAGGAATCGGGCATGGACTCGGAATGAGCCAGTATACGGCTGAACAGATGGCAGCAGACGGCAGTTCTTATCAGGATATTTTAAATTATTTTTTTGAAGGAACGACTCTGGAGGAAGTTGTTGAAATTGTCACAAGCACAGACATTTCATAAAAAAATGAATAAGGCTCTGTTTTTCTGGCAAAAATATTGTCAGAGGTGATAAAATATGAATAAGAAACAGCGACTTTCTCAGAAAGGGAAAAAACAGGCGGCTTATGCTCTGGCAATCTGTTTTTCAGCAGTTATTGCGATTACCGGAGCCTATACATGGAACAGCTACAAGGAGAAAACAAGCAAAGAACTGGAGCTCGCAAAGCAGGAAGAACAGGCAGAGGCAGAGAAGGAGATGGCAGAGGCAGCTAACTCTACAGACGGAGTAGAAGCAAAGCAGGAAGATACTTCGGATGAAGCTTTGCCGGAAAATGAGACTGCGGAAGGAACTGAAGAAACCGAAAACACTGATTCGGTGACGGAGACGGCAGGAGAGACGGCACAGGTCTATTTTACAGAGTCGGACCAGCTTCTGTGGCCGGTTAACGGGAATGTGATGATGAGCTACAGCATGGATAAAACCGTGTATTTTCAGACGCTGGATCAGTATAAATACAATCCGGCAGTCATCATTGCGGGTGCAGTCAATGATAATGTTATTGCAGCAGCTCCCGGAATCGTAAAATCGATTGATGTACTTCCTCAGACAGGTACCACGATCACTGTGGATATGGGTAACGGATATGAATGTATTTATGGTCAGCTCAAAGAAGTACCAGTCTATGTCGGTGATTACGTGGAGGCCGGAACTGTACTCGGATATCTGAGTGAGCCGACCAAATATTACAGTGTTGAGGGATGTAACCTTTATTTCGAAATGCGAAAGGACGGTCAACCGGTGGATCCTATGGATTATATGGATCTGGAAGACTAAAGATCAAAAAGGATGAAGAAGGGCGGAACATTGCCGGAAAAATAGAAATCCGGAATGTTTCGTCTCTCTTTTGGAGACAGGTAAAATGAACTATACATATATCGTAAAATGCAGGGACGGAACGCTCTATACCGGCTGGACGAATAATATCGAAAAAAGGGTCCGGGCACATAATGAAGGGCGGGGCGCGAAATACACGAAGTCCAGACGACCGGTAGAACTGGTTTATATGGAGAAATTTCAGACGAAAGAAGAGGCTATGAGCCGCGAATATCATATCAAGAGAATGAGCCGGGAAGAAAAGAAACGGCTCATAGCAGAGTATGAACCGTCTCTTTCTGACAATAATTGTGATTCAATGGAGTAAATATCTACAATAATGAATACATTACAATGAAATGGCAGGCACTTCCGCCCATGACAAACAGGTGGAAAATCTCGTGGCTACCAAAATTCTTGTGCTTGTTGTTAAAGATCGGGAGCTTTAATGCATAGATGATTCCTCCGATCGTGTAAATAATGCCGCCCGCAAGAAGCCATGCAAATTCGCTTCGGGTCAGATTGTTCAGAATCTGGCTGAAAGCAAGTACACAGGTCCACCCCATTCCGATGTAAAGAATGGATGAAACCCATTTCGGACAGTATACCCAGAAAGCTTTGATCAGAATCCCGATGGCAGCGATTCCCCAGATCAGGGCGAGCAGCATCATGCCGGTTCTGCGTTCCAGGACCAGCAGGCAGATCGGGGTATAACTTCCGGCTATCAAGACAAATATCATCATATGATCTATTTTCTTTAATACGGTTGTAAGCTTCTCGGAGCAGATAAATGTGTGGTAGGTGGTGCTTGCGGCATACAGAAGGATCAGGCTCACGGCGTATATGGTGAGTGATATGAGATAGATCCGCTGTGGCTCGTGTGCCGCTTTGATGAGAAGAGGAACAGCTGCAAAAATTGCCATAAGCATTCCAATAAAATGGGTAATTGCACTTCCGGGGTCTTTGATATGTCTGGTCATAATGATTCCTCCCTTATTTAGTATATGACAACATATAAATAAACGTTAAAATGGTTATATTATTACATGTAGTTTTCAAAACTACATTAAGTATATGTGAATATTACACCTTTTATTCGGAAAATGCAAGAGGAAAATGTAAAACAAAAAAAGGGCTGGCAATTTGCCAGCCCTAAGAGTATTTCTAGTAATTTTCAACTTTTCTTTCAAAGTAAGCCTTCGGATGAGCACATACCGGGCATACTTCCGGAGCTTCTTCTCCGATGTAAATATATCCGCAGTTATTACATTTCCATCCAAGAGGAGCTTCTCCTTCAAATGTTTTTCCAGCTTTGTAGCTTTCAAGTAATTTGTTATAACGTCTTTCATGGGATGCTTCTACTTCTGCAACAAGCTCAAATTTGGCGGCCAGTTCTTCAAAGCCTTCTTCTCTTGCTTCCTCAGCCATACGTTTGTACATTTCTGTCCATTCATAATTCTCGCCTGCAGCAGCGTCAGCCAGATTTTCTTCTACATTTCCGATGCCATGGAATTCTTTGAACCACATTTTAGCGTGTTCTTTTTCCTGGTTAGCGGTCTCTTCGAAAATATTTGCCATCTGTACGAATCCTGCTTTTTTGGCAGCAGAAGCATAATAGGTGTATTTGTTGCGTGCTTCAGATTCTCCGGCAAATGCTGCCAGCAAATTCTGTTCTGTTTTTGTTCCTGCATATTTAGACATAATAAATTCTCCTTTTTATTCTTCCATTTATCTTAAAAAAAGGACTGTAGAAAGAAATCTACAGTCCTTAAGAGTTGCTAAATTATTTTAGCCAAAGTATCTCTTTAACAGACCTTCGAATGCTTTTCCGTGACGAGCTTCGTCTCTTGCCATTTCATGAACTGTATCATGGATTGCGTCAAGGTTAGCAGCTTTTGCACGTTTTGCAAGATCAAATTTACCAGCGGTAGCGCCGTTCTCAGCGTCAACTCTCATCTCAAGGTTCTTCTTGGTGCTGTCTGTTACAACTTCGCCTAATAATTCAGCGAATTTTGCAGCATGTTCAGCTTCTTCCCAAGCAGCTTTCTCCCAGTATAATCCGATTTCCGGATATCCTTCTCTGTGAGCAACTCTTGCCATTGCAAGATACATACCAACTTCGGAACATTCACCTTCAAAGTTTGCTCTTAAATCAGCAAGAATGTCTTCGCTAACGCCCTTAGCAACACCTACAACGTGTTCAGCAGCCCATTCTCTTTCGCCGGCCTGCTCTTTGAACTTCTCAGCGCCAACACCACAAACTGGACATTTCTCCGGTGCTGCTTCTCCTTCGTAAACGTAGCCACATACTGTACAAACAAATTTTTTCATGATTGTAATCTCCTTTTCTTATTTATTTTTAACTTTAAATATCAGTAATAGTTACTGATATTAAGTTACCACAAATTATGAACATTGTCAATAGATATTGGAAAATTTAATCATCTTATCATAAATATTATTATGACTTGTGTGTGCAATCTCCGCAAATTCCATAAAAAATAATATCGTGTGAGTCTATACTGCCGTCAAAATTGCGGGATGCAAGTTCATTCAGATCTTCTATATTAATGCCCATGTCGATGAATTTTCCACATGATTTACAATAAAAATGGTAATGCGGTGAGGTATGGGCGTCAAAACGGACGGCCCCATCGGGGGTCGTGAGTTTGAGCACTTCACCCAAATCAGCCAGAAGATTCAAATTGCGGTATACAGTTCCAAGACTGATATTTGGAAATTCTTGTTTTACATACATATAAACAGAGTCGGCAGTCGGATGACAGTTAGTTGAACAAAGATATTCTTTGATGGCCTCACGTTGCCTGCTGTATTTTAAATTTGCCACATGAACTCTCCTTTCTTTGATAATGATAACAGTTATTAAAATTATAATATCCGAAAAAAGAAGTATTGTCAATAAAATTAAAATACACAAAATAAAAATATATAAAATTGAATAAAGTTCTGAAGAATGTAAATACTGTTAAAAGATATTGTAACAATTTGTAATAATTATATGCTTGTTTTTCGAAAAAAGTAGAAATGGAAAATTCTTTGACGAAGAGAAATTTGGCTATTTGGTTGACAAAAGCATATGTGATTGATATAATATCAGCGTAACATATGTAACAATTCTGTAATATTTACAAAAGATAAGAATACATAAAGGAGGGAGATTTATGCATTCAAATCTTAGAAGAGGATTGTTCCTGGTTACATTGCTGGGAGCAGCATTCCCGGTAATGCCGGTGATGGCAGAGGACGTGGAGCAAATATCGTCCGGAAATATGCCGGGAGTTGGAATTGAAGCGGTGCTGAATGATTGCTATTCACAAAATAAAGAAATCAAAGTGGAAGATTATCTGGTGCCGTCAAATAAGGGTGAGTATTTAGATATGGCGTTTGCCGATGTCACTACCTTCTTATATATAAGGAGTCAGCCAACGAAAGAGAGCGAGTATGTCGGAAAGCTTTATCCGGGATATGCAGCGAAGATTATAGGGCCGGTCGGAGAGTGGACTGCGGTAGAATCCGGTGAGGTGACCGGGTATGTAAAGACCGAGTATATTACGATCGGACAGGAATCGGAGGAGCTTGCAGAAGAACTGGTGGAAAAAGCAGAAAGTGAAGGAAGGAAAGATCCATTTACTTATGCGGAATCCAGAGAGCAGGAAGAGGCAAGGCTGCAGGCTGAGGAAGAGGCGAAAGCAGAAGAAGAAGCAAGAGAGCGTGCTGCGGCGGAAGCAGCGGCTAAAGAGAAAGAATCAGACGGACAGGCAGTCGTCGCATATGCCTGTCAGTTCATAGGAAATCCCTATGTGTGGGGAGGCACAAGTCTGATGAACGGGGCGGATTGTTCAGGATTTGTTCAATCTGTATTTGCACATTTTGGAATTACCTTACCGAGAACTTCATACGAACAGCGAAGTGCGGGAGTCGGTGTAAGTTATGAGGAGGCAATACCCGGAGATGTGATTTGTTATGATGGGCACGTGGGAATCTATATAGGAAATGGTCAAATTGTAAATGCAATGAATCCGGCGCAGGGAATTGGAATCTCACCAGCCACTTATACGACCATACTGGCAGTCAGAAGAGTATTATAGACGAAGGTGTTTTAAAACAGTGTGAAAAGTCAGACAGAAAAATCCGGAATAAAAATTTCGGATTTTTTTTGTTTCAAATTTTGTGTCGAAATGTATGGGGAATTTGTATAAAGAAAGAAAATGATGTAAAAGTTATCCCAAATGAGTTATCCAAGTTATCCACGCTCAAAAGGCCAAAAAACGTGGAAAAAACGTAATGAAAGAAGAGTTATCCACGTTATCCACACAAAAACATATGTTTTTGGTGGACAACTTTGAATAAAAAACAGAACGGATGTTTTGGATATAATTAATAAAAATCACATTTTGTCGAAAGAAATTGAAAAAATGATTGACTTTTAAGTAGTCAAAAAGAAGTGAAAATTGACTGCTCAATTTATCTGAATTGTATATATTTCGTACTCATATGTGCAAAACAGAAATAGGACATTATTATTGATAATTGAAATAATCGGTAGTATAATAAAGAATATCTGAGTGTAAAGACAGATCAAATCGAAGGAGGAATTTCTCATGAAAGAAGTAAATAAGAATATGACAATTGGTGAGCTGTTGAATGTTGCACCGGAGACAGCCCCGATTCTGATGGAAGTTGGAATGCATTGTCTTGGATGCCCGGGAGCTCAGGCTGAGACATTGGAAGAGGCAGCTATGGTTCATGGATTAGACGGAGATCTTCTCGTTGAAAAGATCAATGCTTTTCTGGCAGCAAATGCATAAGATGAGATAATAAAAGGGACACGGCGATTTGCTGTGTCCTTTTATTACTATAATATGGTATCTTATAAATTTCCAAGTGTCTGTACGGCATTCTGTGACGCAATAATCTCGCAGTGTTCTTCGAGAAATGCGAGGGAAGCTCCGGTTCCCGGTTCAGATGAACCATATTCGGAAAGCATATTGCAGATCCGGTTAAAGTCAACAGTATTATGTGCAGCTTGTGTAAGAGCCAAAATGTATAGATCATTTCGCTCATCTTTATATAAAGTGCTGGAACCTTCGTACATCTCGATGAGCAGATTGGATGCCTGAATAACGCCGTCGAGTGTGGCAAATGAGAAAAAGCGGATTGTGGGAACTTTTTCTTCAGGTTCTTTGGCTGCAGTAGTTTCAGTGGTATCTTTTGGTGCAACCGGCACATCTTCGGGAAGATCACTCATAGCATCTGTTACGTGGCGGAGCAGATCGAGAAATTCGTCTGCGCCTTCCAGTTTCTTCAGACGGTCGAGCATGGAATTCTTCTTCTTGTCAGGAGCTTCTCCAAGCGGGAGCGGTGAGAATTTGGAAAAACGGGTGTCCAGTTCTTCAGGATCTTCGACTTTGGTGATAATAAGCACGATAGAATCAGAAGAAGCAGGGATGGCTTCGATCATCAAAGGTATATTCTCAGCTTCAAAACCAAATTCATGTGCGGCTTGCTGCATCATGTCATGAAAAAGTGATTTTGCTTTCTCGGTGCCGTATGCCAGTTCGCTGAGCTTCAGTTCGCGCTCTGCCAGGTCGGCATGGGTCAACGTGCAGCGTATCTGGTTATCATTAATTTTCTCTATCTTCATGTTGTCATCACTTCCTATCACAATTAAAAGTTATAGTAAATCACTATTAGTATAAACAAAAATCGAAAAGATGTAAACAAAATTAAAAAAATACTTGAAATAAAATAAATGTTTTTTTATAATGGGGCTACAAGGAAATGAAAAATCATTATCTTAAAAATCTATTTCAAATTGACGGTACATTTTAATCCGTGATTTAGCGCATTTCGCACACAAGCGTCTAAAACCATGTAAGTCGTATCAGACAATTTATCAATCAAGACCTGAAAACAATATAGAGGAAAGCAATATCCGGCTGAAAGTGTTTCCTTGTCGTCGGAAAAAGCAGAAAAATAGTATATCACAAAAAACTTATGGTCGCTTTTTGCCGTAAAAAGATGCCGGGAAGATAGGGGGATTCATGGAAAACAATGATACAAATTATCAGGAACTGTTTACAGAATTGACAAAATATGAGCGATCCGGGATACGGATGCAGATTGACGGACTTCCGGCGAGCCCGCTGCAGATTGTATCTGCTCATATGGTCAGGGAAGACAGCAACTATATGCGTGATTATATCGTGGATGAAAATGGTATGGTACAGGAGCTTGATTTCTATAAAGTAAAAATAAAATGATGTTTTGGGGATTTTGAGAGCGTAAAACGCGGAAAAACCCGTAAGAATTATAAAATAATTATAAAAAAACACTGCAGAGCAGACCCCTCGGCTAAGTTTTTGAAATAGTTAATGAAATTTATACAAAAGAATAGAAATTATGATATAATTAGCACATACATGTGAGTTATATCATAGCCTTCTCAGGCTATGCCAATAAGCCATTACCAGGAGGTGCAGTGTGGACGAAAGACAGACAAGAAGCACAAGGTCAGGACGGGAGATTCCTTCTGATGCGGATATAAGATATAAGAAGTCAGGTACGACAGGCAGAAGAACTACACCGAAAGGTTCTGCTTCGGGGAATGCGGCGCGAAACCAGAGGAGGACAAACTCTGACAGAAGGCCGGCAGAACAGGCAGTACGAACACAGAGAAAAGTGAATCAAAGTGCAGCACAGGTGAGAAGAACAGCGGAACGTACAGAGGCAGAAAGCCGCAGAAGAAGTCAGGAGATGGCAAGAACCTCGAGTGGGAAGAATGCCAGAAGAAGGAGAAAAAAAAGAAAGAAGAGAATCAGCCCGATCCTTATCATTTTACTTTTATGTATTTTGGCAGCAGGACTTGTGGGCGGTGCCCTGATTTGGAATAAATATGGGCCGACCAAAGAAAAATATGATCTGAATGAGTATTTTGGCATTGAGTCCGAAGAACAAGTCGGAATTACTATTAATAATGAAGTAATCGAAGCCGGAGCAATGAGAGTAGACGGTCATCTTTATCTGTCCTATGAAGTGGTCAGAGATTATCTGAATGATCGCTTTTACTGGGATCCAAACGAAAATATTCTTTTGTATACCCTGCCTCGTGAAATGGTACGGGCAAGTGTAGGAAGTAAAGATTATACAATTTCAAAAGAAACGAAAAGTGAAGACTATGTCATTTTAAAAACGAACGGAAGCACAGCATATATTGCGGCTGATTTTGTGCAGCAATACACAAATATGGATTATCAGGTCTATGAGAATCCGGACAGAGTAATGATTGTCAATGAATTTGGTGAGACAACGACTGCTGTTCTTAAACGGGACACACGTATTCGTCTGAAAGGCGGGGCAAAGAGCCCGATTTTGACAGAGGTCAAAAAAGGTGACAAAGTGACCGTGATCGATCAGGTAGAGGGATGGAAAAAAGTGCGGACAGAAGATGGGATTATTGGTTATCTCAGAGCTTCTATGTTGCGTAAGGAAGCCACCGAGATTACATCCCGTGAGTTTACGGAGGAAGAGTTTACCAGCATTACTTCCGATAAGACGATCAACCTTGCATGGCATCAGGTGGCGAGTACTACAGCGAACAGTACAGTTCTTGAGACGATTGCAAATACGAAAGGACTTACTACATTGTCTCCAACCTGGTTTTCGGTTGCGGACAATAATGGAAATCTGAATTCCATTGCAAGTCAGGAATATGTTAATTATGCACATCAGTCAGGAATTGATGTGTGGGCGTTGGTAGATAATTTCGGTGATAATATTGATCAGATGGAGCTGCTCAGTCATACTTCAGCCAGAGAAAATCTGGAGAATCAGCTGATATCAGAAGCACTGAAAACCGGTATTGACGGAATCAATGTGGATTTTGAAAAGATACCGAAGGAAGTGGGCGAACATTATATTCAGTTTATCAGAGAATTATCTGTAAAATGCCGAATCAATAATCTGGTACTGTCTGTGGACAATTATGTCCCGAAAGGATACAATGAGCATTATCACAGAAAAGAACAGGGAATTGTTGCAGATTATGTGATCATTATGGGATATGATGAGCACTTCAGTGGCTCTTATGAAGCTGGTTCGGTGGCTTCTTATGAATATGTTAAAGAAGGAATCGAAGAAGCACTTAAAGATATTCCGGCTGAAAAACTTATCAATGCAGTTCCGTTCTATACGAGACTTTGGAAAGAAGTTCCGAAGACGGAAGAAGAACTTGCAGAGCAGGAGGGCACAGAAGCTGCTAATTACCCCATGAAAGTGACCAGTGAGGCGATGGGAATGAAGGCAGCTGCCGCAAAAGTCAGCGAAGCAGGTGTGACTGCAGTATGGGATGATACTGTAAAGCAGAATTACGCAGAGTGGACAGGAGCGGATGGTGCGACCTATAAGATCTGGCTGGAGGATGCACAGTCTCTGGAAGCAAAGCTGGAGCTGATGAAGGCAAATAAACTGGCAGGAACAGCTGCATGGAAGATCGGATTCGAGACATCTGATATCTGGGAATTGATCTTAAAGTATGTGAACTAAATCAGCGTGTTACGAAAGCCCCTTTTCGCATATATTGTAGAGATATGTGCGGGAGGGGTTTTTTATGCGTCAAAATAAGTTAACCGGAAAATTACCGACAAAATATCAGATCCTGATAAAAATAAAATGGATTATTGTACTCTTGCTGCTGTCTGCTGTTATTTATGGGAGCTATACCTTAAATCAGTATGTTTCGGGAAATCAAGTAAAAGGAGAAGAGAAAACAGAGGTCATACTGGATGCCGGGCACGGAGGGGATGATCCGGGAAAAGTCGGGGTTAATGAAGTATTGGAAAAGGATGTGAATCTTCAGATTACGATGAAGGTAAAAGAATGTCTGGAGAAGGAAGGTGTGACGGTAAAACTTACGAGGGAAATGGATGAGGGGTTGGAGACAGAAGGAGCAAAAAACAAAAAGGTTGAAGACATGAAGGCGCGGGTTCGGATGATCAATGAAATAAAGCCGGAACTCGTAGTTAGTATCCATCAGAACAGTTACCAGACTGAGGATGTAAAAGGAGCCCAGGTTTTTTATTACATCCATTCGCAAAAAGGGGAGGAAATGGCCAAAATTCTTCAAGAGGCTGTTAGAACAGTGGATCCGGAAAATCATCGTCAGGTTAAGGCGAATGAATCCTATTATTTATTGAAGCGGACGGAGGTTCCGACTGTGATCGTGGAGTGCGGGTTTCTGAGCAACTGGGAAGAGGCCGAGAAGCTGTCCAAAGAGGAATATCAACAGGAGATGGCGGAAGCGATAAGCAGTGGGATACTGGAGTGTCTTGGTAAAAATTAGTATGTCTGCTATGGGCTGTATTTGCATATTTAATTTGCCATGATATTCAGATAATGGTATAATAATTTTCATGGAAACGATAATAAAAAAGATAGATAGAAACAATATAGATCAAGAGAGTATTGAGCAGGCCGGAAGTATTTTGAAACAAGGCGGACTGGTTGCATTTCCGACGGAGACGGTTTACGGACTGGGGGCGAATGCGTTAGATGAAGAGGCGGCGAAAAAGACATACGCTGCAAAAGGACGTCCATCGGATAATCCACTGATTGTTCATATTGCGAGGCTGGAAGATTTAAAAGAAATCGTGACGGAGATTCCGGAGATCGTACAGGATATTGCAGATCATTTCTGGCCGGGCCCGCTGACGATGATTTTTCATAAAAATGACAAGGTTCCGCTTGGAACGACGGGAGGTCTGGATACAGTCGCAGTGCGGATGCCGGACGATGAGATTGCGAGGAAACTGATTCTGGCCGGAGGCGGATATATTTCCGCGCCGAGCGCGAATACGTCAGGAAGGCCGAGTCCTACGACGGCTCAGCATGTGGCGGATGATCTCTCCGGAAAGATTGAGATGATACTGGATGGAGGAAGTGTGGACATCGGGGTGGAATCAACGATTCTGGATCTTACTGTAAATCCGCCGATGATCCTGAGACCGGGAGCAATCACGAAAGAGATGCTAGAGGAAGTGGCAGGAGAGATTTCGGTCGACGAGACGCTGATTTCTGAGAATAGTACCAAAGCACCGAAGGCACCGGGGATGAAATACCGACATTATGCGCCGAAAGCGGATCTGATCATTGTGGAAGGAGAGCCGGATGAGTCGATCAAGGCAATCAAACAGATTGCGTATGAGCAGGTTCGTCTGGGGTATAAAGTCGGAATTATAGCGACGAATGAATCTATTGACCAATATACCACAGGAATGATCAAGAGCATCGGTTCTCGGGAAAATGAAAAGACGGTGGCGCGTAATCTCTACAAAGTGCTAAGAGAGTTTGACGAGGAAGAGGTCTCTTATATTTACAGTGAGGCATTTCCGGAGGCCGGAATCGGAACAGCGGTGATGAACCGTCTGGGAAAGGCGGCAGGGCATCATGTGCTGCAGGCATCGGATATTACACGTTTACAGAAGTACCGGCGGATCGTGTTTGTGAGCAACAGCGATAACTGCCGGGCGCCGATTGCTGCGGCACTTCTTAGGAGGCAGCCGCTTTTGCAGGAATATCAGATCCTTTCGAGAGGGATGATCGTTTTGTTCCCGGAGCCGTTGAATCCGCGGGCGGAAGAGCTGCTCAAAGCGCATGATATTGTGCTGGAAAGATTTGAGACCAGTGCGCTGGACGAAAAGATTCTCGGCGAGGACACGCTGGTTCTTACCATGCAGGAGAGTCAGAAGCAGAAGATCCTGAGTGAATATCCGGATGCGGGAGATGTCTATACTCTGGGGGAATATGTGGGAAATATGCAGGAGATCGCATCTGTTTACGGGCAGACCGAGGAGCAGTATGAAGAGATGTATAAATTGATACAGGAAAATGTTGTAAAACTTGCGGAGCGATTAAATAAGGAGGCAAAGAACAAATGTCAAACGTATACGTAATGGATCACCCGCTGATCCAGCATAAGATCAGCCATATTCGTCAGAAGGAACTCGGGTCGAAGGATTTCCGGGCCATGGTAAGTGAGATTGCCATGCTGATGTGTTATGAGGCAACGAGGGATCTGAAGCTGAAAGAAGTTGAAATTGAGACGCCGATCTGCAAGACGACCGGGAAGTGTCTGGCGGGGAAGAAGCTGGCAGTGGTTCCGATCTTAAGAGCTGGACTTGGCATGGTAGAAGGGATGCTGACGATGATCCCGGCTGCGAAGGTAGGCCATATCGGGCTTTATAGGGATCCGGAGACGCTGGAACCGGTAGAATATTATTGTAAGCTGCCGGCCGATTGCGAAGAACGAGAGACGTTTGTTGTGGATCCGATGCTTGCGACGGGAGGATCCAGCTCTGCGGCGATCCGGATGCTGAAAGAAAAAGGGGTAAAGAATATCCGCTTTATGTGCATCATCGCAGCGCCGGAAGGAATTGAGAGAATGCAGAAAGATCACCCGGATGTGGATCTTTATGTGGGAGCGCTGGATGAGTGCCTGAATGATCACGGATATATTGTACCGGGACTTGGGGATGCAGGAGACCGTATTTTTGGTACGAAGTAGGTGAGAAAAATGAGTGGAAAGAGAAATGATTATATTTCCTGGGATGAGTATTTCATGGGAGTTGCCATGTTATCAGGGAGAAGATCCAAGGATCCGAATACTCAGGTTGGATGTTGTATCGTAAGTGCGGATAATAAGATTCTTTCAATGGGGTATAACGGACTGCCGCGGGGATGCTCGGACGATGAGTTCCCGTGGGAGAGAGACGGGGATCCGCTGGAAACAAAGTATGTATATACGGTACACAGTGAATTGAATGCGATCCTGAATTACAGCGGAGGAAGTCTGGAAGGGGCAAAATTATATGTGTCGCTGTTCCCATGCAATGAATGTGCCAAGGCTATCATACAGAGCGGAATAAAAGAAGTTATTTATGACTGCGATAAGTATGCGGATACTTCTTCTGTGATGGCATCTAAGAGGATGTTTGACAGTGCGGGGGTGCGGTATCATCAATATCACAGGACCGGGCGAAAGATTGAAATTGAATTGTAAATGGATATTTCAGAAAGACATAACACTTTGAAGTATGTGTTGTGTCTTTTTTTTCGTGTTTTTCGGGAAGTTCAGGTAATAAAACAATGGGAGATGGTATATATTCAATTGAGGGACAGATTCTGTTTGAAGTGGAAATGCCCTGGCTCGAGTCGGGAGTGAGGAGATAAAAGAATGGAAAAAAGAAAATCATCAATTTTGATTCGTTTTATTTTAAGGGCGATTTTGGGACTGGTAGTTATTTTTGGAGTCAATCAATTTCTGGACTATAGAAATATTCCGGTTTCTGTAGGGATAAATCTAATTTCGTTTTTGACATCCGGAACCCTTGGAATTCCTGGGGTTTGTCTGCTGTATGGCATTATGTTTTATCAAATTATGTAAGTGTTGTACAAAAGCATTTTAATTTTCCGAAATTACTGGACAAGAAAAGTGGGCGGGGATATAATACACCTCACAAGAGAGTTACAACAATCAAAAAATCATTTTATGCAGTGTCTGTCTTGCAGGCACTCGCATCAAAGGAATGCAGAGGCATTCCTCAACATGCCATTTCGGCGTAAGTTTCAAAGTTATTTTTTAATAAAAGATGCTGGTATCAGTATCGGAAAGGAGCGTAATCAGGAATCAGTAGAGAAATAGTAATCTGTGATTCAGAGGAAGCATATGTGAAAAGGCTTGCCGAAGCACTGCTTTTGAAGCGGGAGGTGACAGCAGGAGTGCGGATCTGCTCATCTCTTGATATGTTGGAAAATCTGCTGGAAATAGGAGAAGTTCAGGCGCTTTTGATCAGCGATGAGATTCCATATGAATTGAGAAAGCGGGTATTTGGCGGCAGAAGAATTGTGCTTACAAGAACAAAGTGTGCGGATCTGGGGGAAGAGGAGCAGGAGCTCAGGAAATACCAGTCTGTGGACAAGCTGACCGCAGAGATCATGCAGGCTTTTCAGAAGATGGACATTCCGGCGGGATATTACGGAAAAGGCCGTGTTCTGGGAGTGTATTCGCCGGTTCACCGGGTCGGTAAGACAACATTTGCACTGAAGCTTGGCAAAGTACTTGCTGAACAGGAGAATGTACTGTATCTGAATCTGGAGGCATATGCAGGGATCGGGGGATATTTTCAGGATGGTGATGTTCAGAACCTTTCTCATCTACTGTATTATGCAAAACAGGAAAAGGATGATATCGGTGTAAGGATTGCATCCATGATTCGACAGATGGGAAATCTGGACTATATACCACCGATGAAGGTGTGGACCGATCTGAGAGAAGTGAGTATCCGGGAGTGGGAGGTTCTTCTTCAAAAACTGACCGGAGAGAGTATTTACGATACGGTGATCCTGGATCTGGGAAACGCCGTAGGAGATATTTTTGAGATTTTAAAACTGTGTGACTGGATTTTGTTTCCGTTTGCAAATGATGTCTATGCCAGGACAAAGATGGAGCAGTACAGCTATATTTTGAAGGCGCTTCGTCTTCAGGAGCTGGAAATGCATACGATTTATGTGGATATGGACAAAACGATGCGGCAGGCCGTGAAAGAGGCGGCCGGTGAATTGGAAATAAAGTCCGGAAAGGGGCACATGTATGTTAAGAGCAGAACAACTTCATGAAAAGGTCCTCTCCAGAATGGATTTTATGAGGGAACCGTCAGATGAAGAACTGCTTGAGATCATCCATAGTGTTTTGGAAGAAAGTTCAAAAAAACAATTCATTCCGCTCAAAGAAAAGGCGGCGCTTGGGAAGGAACTTTTTAATGCGTTCCGTAAGCTGGATATTCTGCAGGAACTGATCGAGGATGAGTCGATTACAGAGATCATGATCAATGGAACAGAGAATATTTTTATTGAGCGGGAAGGACAGATCTTCCTGTCCGATAAGAAATTTCTGTCCAGAGGTAAGCTGGAAGATGTGGTCCAGCAAATGGTGGCGGAATGCAACCGGATTGTCAATGAAGCATCCCCGATTGTGGATGCCAGGCTTAATGACGGCTCGCGAGTCAATGTCGTGTTGCCGCCTGCCGCTATCAATGGGCCGATTGTGACGATCCGAAAGTTCCCAAAACACAGAATTACGATGGAGCAGCTTCTGGAGTATGAATCCATCAGTGAGGAAGCGGCAGAATTTCTGGTTCGTCTGGTGAGAGCAGGATATAACATTTTTATCAGCGGCGGAACCGGTTCCGGGAAAACGACATTTTTGAATGTGTTGTCGGATTATATTCCCGAGACGGAACGAATCATTACGATCGAGGATAATGCAGAGCTGCAGATCACGGAACTTCCCAATCTTGTGCGGTTGGAAGCACGAAACGCAAATGTGGAAGGAACCGGGGAGATTAGTATCCGTGATCTGATTCGAACGGCGCTCAGAATGAGGCCGGACAGAATTATCGTAGGTGAAGTCC
Organism: Bariatricus sp. HCP28S3_A7; assembly: GCF_052066375.1. Lineage (NCBI taxonomy): Bacteria > Bacillati > Bacillota > Clostridia > Lachnospirales > Lachnospiraceae > Bariatricus > Bariatricus sp. HCP28S3_A7. The sequence goes on along the minus strand of NZ_JBQHSG010000022.1, from coordinate 13,444 downwards.
GGGGAAAGGAAGCGGCTGATATGCTCCAGGCCTTTAACACGGGCCATGACGGTTCTCTGAGCACCGGGCATGCGAACAGTCCGAAAGATATGCTTTCCAGGCTGGAAATGATGACCCTTATGGGAATGGATATCCCGCTTTCTGCAGTGCAAAGGCAGATCGCTGCAGGAATTGATATTATGGTGCATCTAGGCAGATTGCGGGACAGAAGCAGAAAAGTATTGGAAATTGTGGAGGTACTTGGATATGAGAAAGACGAGATCCGATTGCAGTCCCTGTTTTCGTTTAGGGAAACGGGAGAGAAGAACGGAAAAATCCAGGGAGAGTGGGTGAAAAATGCCGATTTGCTGCGGCGGGAAAAGCTTTTGGCAGCAGGGTATTAGCAGACAGGAATACCTGCTGGCGGCGGCAAAAAGTGTGTCCGTAGTCGCGGCGACGGCGTATCTTTTTTATTCCGAATGGTGGGCGGTAATTCTCTTGTTTCCGCTTGGAGTTCTTTATTTTAAACGAAATGAGGAACAGCTGGAAAAGAAAAAAAGACAGGAATTTGAACGCCAGTTTCAGGATGCTCTGCAGTCCCTGGGTGCACAGATGAATATCGGATATTCTATGGAAAATGCAATCAAGGAAGTGCAGAAGGATCTGCAGGTAATGTATAAGAATGACACTGTGATCGTGCGTGAATTTTCATACATGGTCAGTCAGCTGAACCTGAATGTGAATGTGGAGCTGGTCTGGGAGGAATTCGCAAAGAGAGTGAATATTCCGGAGGCAGACAGCTTTGTGACGATATTTGCACAGGCAAAGCGAAGCGGCGGTGACAGCATTGCCATAATTAAAAATGCAGTCAGGCAAATCGTGGAGAAGGCAGAGGTGAACCGCGAGATCGCAACGGTGATCGCGGAAAAGAAGTTGGAATTTCAGGTAATGTCGGTCATTCCTTTTGGGATCATTGGATATATGAGAATCAGTTTTCCCGAATTCATGGATATTCTTTACGGAAATATCCGGGGAGTCCTCTTTATGAGCGGATGCCTTCTTGCATATCTGGCCGCATGGAGACTGGGAAACAGAATTGTGGAGATAGAGGTGTGATATGTGGGTATGCATAGCAGTGTATTTTATCCTTGGCATGGTATGCATTGTACTGCGCTATAGGAAGCTGCTTATCCATTATGATAAAAAATTGTGGAAAACGATTTTTTATGTGATGTTTTGCGCGGCGACGATTGCTCTGTTAACAGAAATCAGTGGTCAGGGCGTGATGCAGAATTTCGGCAAGGTCAGGATCAATCGGGAAGATTATGGCGGGAATTCGGTAAATCATCAGCTTCAGATGCAAATCGAAGGTGAGAAATCTGAAAATGTAGAGATACAGGTTTCTCCCAGAATGTACAGCGAGGAGGAAGTCCAGTCTTTGTTCCGGCAGGCTATGAATAAGCTGGATCAAGTAATACTGGGTGAAAATGAAACGGCGGATCATGTGGTCAAGCCACTATGTTTCCCGCAGGAGCTGGAGGGATACCCGTTTGCTATTTCCTGGGAACCGGGGCGTTATGACGTGATGGATATGAACGGAAGGATCAATCAGGATGCGGTGCTGGAAGAAGATCCGGAAGGCGAAGGAGTCCTTGTAAAGATTACGGGGATCCTGCGTTACGGAACTGAGGAAGCTGCTTATAATACACAGGTTCTTGTATTTGCAGATGTGGAAGAGACAGAAACGATACGGAACCAGGTGCTGAATGCAGCAAGACAGGCAGAAGAAGTATCGCGGGAAGAGAAATCTTTTGTACTTCCTGAACAGGTAAATGGCAGGACAGTCCGATGGAGATTCAGGAAAGAATCAAAGGTCATGCCGGTATTGATGCTTGGAGCAGTTATCTGCGTATTTCTGGTAGTGCAGGAAAGACAGAAGAAAGAAAAGCAGCGAAAAGACAGAAAAGAACAGATGCTGTTCGACTATCCCGAGATCGTGAGCCAGTTTACGATGCTAATGGGAGCAGGAATGACGGCAAAGAATGTCTGGAAGAAAATAACGGCAGATTACTGTGGACAGAAAGAAAGAGGAGGCCGGGTGCGGGATGCATATGAAGAGATGGTCATCACACTTCAGGAAATGCAGAGCGGCATACCGGAGGCAGAATGTTATGAGCGGTTTGCCGCAAGATGCGGTCTGGTTCCGTATATGAAAATGGGAGCGCTTCTTTCCCAGAATCTGAGAAAGGGCGCAAAAGGGACTTCGGATATGCTGAAAATGGAAGCGATTCAAGCCATGGAAGACAGAAAAAGCAGAGCAAGGCGTCTTGGAGAAGAAGCAGGTGTCAAGCTGTTGCTTCCGATGCTTCTGATGCTGGTAATCGTTCTTGTGATCGTCGTTGTTCCGGCCTTTCTTTCTATCGATCTGTAGGCTGGGAAGGAAAGACGAGGGAGGTGAAAGGATGAAGCGTGTGAAAAATATGATCAGATCAGTCTGGATCCGGGCACAGTGTGTGATGCACGATAACCGGGGAATTTCGGTGATTGAACTGATTTTGGTTTTGGTGGTCATTATTGGACTGGTGTTAATTTTTAAATCACAGTTAACCAGTCTGGTGGAAACAATTTTTGAAAAAATTACGAGTGAAAGTGCAGGAATTTAGCAGTAATTAAACGGTTCTTATTCTGAAAATGGGCGGTATGGAAAATGAAAAAAATGGTGAAAGGGGAGCTGACAGCTTTTCTTAGTCTTGTATTTATCCTTCTGGTCTCACTGGTGGGAGCTGTCCTTGAAAGCGCATCCATTCAGGTGATGAAAAATGAAAGAAGGGCAGATGCCACCAGAGCGATGGAATCTGTATTTGCAGAATATCAAAGAGACCTTCTGGATCGATATGAGATATTTGCACTGGATGAGAGCTATGAATCGGAACAGGTATCAGAGTCTGCTATTTTAAACCGAATGTCCTATTATGGGGCAGAAAATATGGACAAAGAGATCGATGCGATTCGTTATCTGACGGATGAAAACGGGAAGGCATTTTATGACCAGGCGGTTCAGTATGAAAAAGAAAAGACGGGGGCAGCGGCGGTAGAGGAGATGGCCGGGAAATCTTCTGTGTGGAAAGAACAGGAGAGCCAGGCAGAGCAATACGAAAAAGAGGATACAGAGACGAGTTTTGAATTAGAGCGTATGCTTGAGGAGGAAAGCCAGAAGCTGCCGCAGGAAGGAAATCCGCTTCCGGTCGTTTCGAATATAAAGGCAGGTGGCATATTGAATTTTGTCCTGCCGGATGGATTTGAGGTTTCGGATAAGACAGTGGATCTGTCATCGTTTGTATCACATCGTGAACTGCAAAGCGGTTATGGAAGCTTTCGGGAGAAGGTTCAGGGAACCGGTGACACCATTTTTTTCAATCTATACCTTATGGATCATTTTAATCACGCAGTTAAAAAAGAAAAAGAAAGTGTGCTTCAATATGAGTTGGAGTATCTTCTTGCAGGAAAGTCAAGTGACAGGGAGAATCTGGAGGCGGTTGTAAAGAAACTCTGCAGTATCAGGTTCGCCGTCAATTATGCTTATCTTCTGACAGATGTGGAAAAGCAGGCAGAGGTGCAGGCTGCATCCGTGGCAATGTGTGCGCTCCTTGCAGTTCCGGGCATAACTGAGGTTGTAAAGCAGGCACTTCTCCTTGCATGGGCGTATGGAGAAGGAATCGTTGATGTGAAAACTCTTCTAACCGGGAAAAGAGTTCCTTTAGTAAAGTCGTACGAGACGTGGCAACTTTCGTGGGAGAACCTTCTGCATCTGGGGGAAGATCAGTCGGTTCTGGAAGGCAGGGATGCAGAGGGCGGATATTCTTATGAAAAGTATTTGCAGGTGCTGCTTATGCTGGAAAAAAAGGAAAAACTGACAATGTGGGCATTGGATCTGGAAGAACTGAATCTCAGAGAAATTGCAGGAAAAACATGGTTTCGCGCAGACTCATGCGTGGTGGCGTTAAGAGCCAATATGGACTGTGGACTGCGCAGATCGATCCACTACAGATTTGCGGCAGAATATCAGTACAAATAGAGGGAAAATAAAAGGAGGTGGATACAGATGTCTTTTCCGTTCCTCGATTTTTTGGTCTGTATAATTGCAAACATATATGATACACGTCGATACAACAATTCTTTCAGGAAGGAGGAAGGATTTGGTTTCTCGCGAAAAGGCGCAGCTCTCTTGACGGAAAAGGCATCTGTATCTGCCTCGCGAAAAGCGCGGATCATGGAAGGCAGCATCACTGTGGAAGCTGTCGTGTGTATTCCGCTGTTTTTATATGCATCTATTTGTCTGATTTGGCTGTTGGAGCTTCGTTCCATACAGCTTGTCGTCAGGGAAGGGATGCAGGGAGCCGGAAAAGAGCTGGCACAGGAATGCTATGAGCTGCCGCTTCTTATTCCGGCAAGAGTGGAATCAAAGATCGTCAGTCTGATCGGGGAGGAGCGGCTTGACCGAAGCTGTATTGTGGAAGGGAGCGAAGGCCTGGAATGTGAAAAATCTTACATCTGGCCGGGAAGCGCGATCATCGAATTAAAGACAAGCTATCAGGTAAAGCTTCCGTTTCCGCAGTTTTTGATTCCGCCGATCCGGTATCAGGAGTCTATGAGAATCAAAGGGTGGACCGGGTATGTGAAACAATCCTTTGGTCAGACGGGACAGCAGGAAATTGTGTATATTACGGAAACAGGAATCGTTTATCACAGGGATTATCACTGCACATATCTGGAACCGTCTGTACGTCTGGTGTCGCTTGAAGAGATCGAGTCACTGAGAAATCAGAGTTCCGGAAAATATTATCCCTGTGAACTGTGCGGAAGGTTCTGTAAGGGGAATGCTTATATCACGGATTATGGGAATCGGTATCACAGTACTTTGGACTGCAGCGGTGTGAAACGAAAAATTTATGCAGTCCCGATCCGTGAAGTTAAGGGAAAGGGAGCGTGTTCAAAATGTGGAAAATAGAAGAAATGGCGGTTTTGGCATTTCTGGGAGCGGGGGCCGTATATGACTTCAGGAATAGAAAAATCCCGGCAGGTTATCTGATGTTTGGAACAGTAGGAATTGTTTTTTATCTGGCATTCGAGGGTCAGATGGAGTGGTATCTGTGGCTTCCGGGACTGGCGACCGGGCTGCTCTTCCTTCTTTGTTCCAAGATCACCGAAGAAGGGATTGGATATGGGGATAGCTGGATGATCCTGAATCTGGGACTTTTTCTCGGAATCTGGCGGCTTCTGATATCGCTCGGCATTGCATTTTCGGCGGCAGCAGCGGCGGCGGGAGTCGGTCTGGCGCTGAAAAAATGGAATCGTAAGACGAGAATACCCTTCTATCCCTTTCTGGTAGTCGGTTATGTGGGGGCATTGTTATGGTGAAAAGAGGAACAGAAGGAATAAAAAAGAAGTCCGGGCGGACTGTGCGTGCCTCGACCGTGGTGGAAATGGCGTATCTGATGCCGCTTGTGCTTATGGTGTGGATGCTCGTGATTTTCGGGTTGTTTTACTATCATGATAAAACAATCTTAATGGGAGCGGCATATGAAACGGTAATTGTGGGAAGTGAGATCTTATATGGGATGGAAGAGTTCCCGCAGGAAGAAATGGAGAATTATTTTCGTGAGAGAATACGGGGAAAACTGATGTTTTACGGGCAGGTGTCCGTGAATGTATATGAGGAACAGCAGAGGATCATTGCAAAGGCCAGTGCGAGTGGGAAAGGGATGGAACTTCAGGCATCCGGAAGTGCTGTCATTACGGAGCCTGAGAAGCAGATCCGCAGGCTGAAAGCCGGAAAGAAGAAGTTGGAGGGTGCGCTGCAATGAAGACGGAATATGAACGGAATCTGCATCATGCATGGATGATTCTGGAGTTTGATGAGATCTATGAAGAAGATTACCAGATGAGGATGCTGGCAGAGAACCATCTTAACTGTCTGCTGGATGTAAAGGGACAGGGAATGGACCGGAAAAGCAGGTACCAGTATGAGGTGGGCGGAAAGACATCGATGGCTGCGATGGGAGAACGTCAGAAATGGAATTTTTCGCGGATGAAGGAATTCATGCAGCAATTTGTGGAAGCAGTGCGCGAGGTGAATAATTATCTCCTTGATGTGAATTGTCTGAACCTGGATCCGGAATATATCTATTACCAGAACGGACGATATTTTTTCTGCTATTGTCCCGCATTCAAGGGAAATATATGGGAGGCATTTCATGTACTGACAGAATATTTCGTCAGAGAGACAGATTATGAAGATAAAGAGGCAATCTATCTTGCATGCGAGCTTCATAAAGCTTCTATGGAAGATAACTATAATATAGAACAAATACTGGAGAGGATTCTGGAAAGGAAAGAGCAGAGAATGGAAGACGTGAAGAAAAATCTGAAATACGGTAATGCAGCATATGAACTTAAAGAGGATCAAATCCTGGATGATTGGGCCGGTGAACAGGAGCTGAAGGGAAATGTGATGAAAGACAGAGAAACAGTATGGGGATTTGTGACGAGAAAAATCAGGAAAAGAAATCACAGAAATTGGGAAAATCGGGAGGTGCAGGAAGAAAATGAAGCGGAAAATTATCGGAATTTTTGAGTAAAGTACTTCCGCCGGGAATCATTTCCAGCGGAAGTGAATGTAAAATATTGGTAACAAAACACTTGTAAATCATACTCTCATTCCATATAATAAAAAATAAGGTTATGAAATGGGCAATAATACAGTAAAACGACTGCCCTTCTGAACTTCTGAATCTACAGATATGGTTCCGCCGTGAGCTTCGATGGTACGTTTGGCGATTGCAAGTCCGAGACCGGTTCCGCCGGTTTTATGGGTTACGAAAGCATCAAATATCTCGTCAAGCTGTTCTTCGGGAATACCGCAGCCATCATCTGAGATAATGATTTTCAGAAAATGGTCATCTGTATCGGCCTCCAGCCGGATGGTCCCGTGAGCAGACACCGCATCACCGGCGTTGCGAAGAAGATTGAGAAAGACTTCCTGAAGCTTTACCTTATCTCCCTGGATGACCGGAAGTTCAGGAGAGATTCGGGAAGTAAATTCAATGTCTGTTTCGGCGCAGGAAGCGGCAAAGGACAGACAAAGATGACTGAAAAAATCGAAGGCAGAAAAAGAAGAACGGTTGATACGTTCTCCGTTGTTATAGGCAGAAAGCTCCTGCAGCAGAGAAATCATAAATTCAATATCTTCCCGCATGTCATTCCAGTGACGGAAATCCCGTGTCTCAGGATGCTGGGACTCGATCAACTGTAATGTACTGTAGATGAGTGTGAGAGGATTACGGATCTCGTGGCTGATCTTGCTGATCGTATATTGCTGGTCATCCAGAAGCTTTTGGATCAATGCCCTGTTTTCAGGTTTTGCGTTCATCAGTTGTTGTAATTGCTCATAATCATGATTTGTTAATGACATTATCATACCGCCTTTCCAAACATAGTGTAGCATTGGCGGTATAGATATTCAAATATATTTTAAAGAAAGAGGTAAGAAATATGAGAGATGAGAACTGTATTTTCTGTAAAATTGCAAACGGAGAGATTCCTTCAGCTACGTTGTATGAAGATGATGATTTCAGAGTCATTCTGGACCTTGGACCGGCAACAAAGGGACATGCCCTGATCCTTCCGAAAGAACATTATGCGAATCTGTATGAGATTGACGATGAACTTGCAGCAAAAGCATTCAAACTGGCGAAAAAGATGGTCATCAAGATGACAGAAGTGCTTGGATGTGACGGATATAATGTTGTACAGAATAATGGCGAGGCAGCAGGACAGACAGTTTTCCATTTCCATATGCATCTGATCCCGCGGTATAAGGATGATGATGCACGCTTCGGATGGAAGACAGGACAGCTCACGGATGAAGTCAGAGACGAAATTCTTGCAAAATTAAAATAAGGAAATCGGAACTGAGTAAACATGAGTGAGATACAGAGGGGTGTAAGTGTGGACACTCAAGATAAAGATACACGTAAATTTGAGGAAATTTACATTAAGTACAAAGAAGTTGTGTACAAAACCGCGCTGCGTTACTCTGATTACAATAGAGAGATTTCTCAGGAGATGACACAAGAAGTATTTGTGAAATTGTGTGATTATCCGAATCTGCTCCAAGAAGAATATATTGGTGCATGGTTGGTGACAAGTGTAAAAAATGCGACGATCAATTGCATAAAGAAGGGAAAATACGAGATCCTGAGTGAAGATGGGGGTTTCATTGCAGAAACAGCGAATAGTACGCAGAAAAGTCCGGAGGATGCGTTCTTGGAAGAGTTCACACGGGATCAGAGAAACAAGAAGGCAAAGAGGATTCTTGATGATCTGTACGAGACCAATGAACGCTGGTATGATGCTGTGACAAAATCTTATTGTCTGAACATGCCACAGAAAGAAGTGGCCGAAGAGATGGGAGTCAGTATCGAAGTGCTTCACAGTGTTTTGTACAGAGCCAGAGAATGGGTAAAGAAAAGATATAAGTCCGATGAGGATTAAGAAAACGGAGAATGGCAACAAAAAACAGGTGCTGTTCCGGCACCTGTTTAACATGCATATTTCATATTTATCTGGATGCTGCTTCCTCGATCAGACCGATGATGGTCTCGATCGGACTTTGCTGTGAGGACTGATTCATTGCTTCCACAAAGGTTTCGCGGGAGTCGTAAAGCTTATGAACAGCCGAAAGGAGACGTTCGTCGGTCAGCTCTTCTTCTTCCAGGACCATGCTGAATTTCTGACGTTCGAAAGAGCGGGCATTGAGAATCTGGTCTCCGCGGCTCGCACTTGCAGAAAGCGGAATCAGCAGATTCGGTTTGCGAAGGGCAAGAAGCTCGCAGATCGCATTGGCTCCTGCGCGGGAGATTACAATATCTGCCAGAGCGAAGAGATCTCTCAGTTCATCCTGAATATATTCGAACTGAGCATAACCTTGCAGGCCTTTCAGGGATTCATCCAGTTTGCCCTTGCCACAAAGGTGAATGATCTGGAACTCTTCCAACAGCTGCGGAAGGATTTTGCGGACAGCCTGATTGACTGCGGCGGCGCCGAGACTTCCTCCGACGATGAGGATGACCGGCTTTTCTTCCTGGAAACCACAGAATTTGCGGGCTTTTTCCTTATCACCGGTCATAAGCTCCTGACGGATCGGAGAACCGGTAAGGACTGCTTTGTCTTCAGGCAGAGCCTTCAGAGTTTCAGGAAAATTGCAGCAGACTTTGGTCGCGGATGGAATCGAGATCTTGTTCGCAAGACCCGGAGTCATATCGGATTCATGAATGATGACCGGAACGTGGTTACGTTTTCCGGCGATCACAACCGGAACACTGACGAATCCGCCTTTTGAGAAAATAACATCCGGTTTTAAATCTTTTATAATTTTATTTGCTTCGCTGAATCCCTTCAGAACACGGAAAGGGTCTGTAAAATTCTGAAGGCTGAAATAACGGCGGAGCTTTCCGGAAGAAATACCGTGGTATGGAACGCCCTGCTTTTCAATCAGGCTTTTCTCTATACCATTATATGAACCAATGTAATGTATATCGTATTGAAGTTCCTTTAAACGCGGTAACAGCGCAATATTTGGTGTAACATGTCCGGCAGTACCACCGCCGGTTAAAATAATACGTTTCATAGATAGTCCTCCCACTTTATCATATTATGCGGGGGTTAAAGTCATGCATTTTCATACAAATATGAATGACATAACTTGTTGACCCTGATACCATATAATTTTAGCAGATAAAGGAAAAAGGTCAAGAAAAAGGGAAAAGAAATCATAAAGAATGATTACAGCCGGGAAATAAAAATCTGGCTGTGATAAAGAATGAGGTTGCTGAAATGAAGAATGAACAAGAAAAATTGGAAGATTTTTTGAAATCAGAACTGATGAAAGAGGGAGAGGAAATTCTGGCAGAAATAGAAGCAGATGAATCCCTGAAAGATATTTCACTTCCCGAGGAGATGGATGAGGGATTATGGAAGAAAATGAAGAAGAGGCAGGCTGAGAAGGCTGCTTATGAGGCGTTGTCTGAAAAAGATAAAGAAGCACTGCGTCTGGGGCGGGAAATGATGATGCTGAATGAGTGTGGTGAGGATGGAGATAAAGATGAGAAGAATGCGTTGGTGGAATGCGATGCGGCGGATAATGGGGAAAGTGCTGTAGAGAAGGACGGAGCCAAGGTTGTGAAGTACTCGAGGAAGAAGAAGAGAGTTTATCTCTTGGTTGCGGCTGCGGCAGTGTTGGCGCTGGCGGCTGGGATGACAAGTATTGGTGGGGCACCGTTTGTTACTGGGATTATGAAGAAGATTCATGGGAAAAGAGAAATGGTGCAAATAGACAATGAGAGAGAAGGAGAGACGGATAGAGTTACAACATTGAGTGAGGAGAGTGAAGCTTGGCAACAAATAGGTGAACAGTTGGAAATTGAACCTGTTAAGTTTGGATATATGCCAAATGGCATAAAGTTTGTAGAGTGTGAAATTAATAAAGCGATAGAGGAAGCTTGTTTACTGTATGAGTGTGATGGAAGAATGCTTGAATATCAGATTTGGGCAAATTTCAGGAATAAATCGGTAGGATATGATGTTGAAGATAAATTGATAAATGAAGAAACTGTGATAGTATCCGGAGTTGAAATTAAATTGAAAAATTATCAAGTTGAAAATATAGGAGAAACAGAATATGTAGCACAGTTTGAGTATAAAAACACATATTATACGCTAAATGGGTATATTGAAAAAGACGAGTTGAATAAAATTGTAAAAAATTTAATTTTTAATTAAATTCGCGTAAGTTTTTTCGAGTATGATTGTTATTATAATAAAGAGTATTAAATATAGGTGAGGTGCGACAGTGAAAAAATTAAAAGCGATTTTATTAATGGTTACAATGATTACTGGATTGGTTTTCATGGGGGACAGAAATGTAATGGCTGCGGATACTTCAGAATGTGTAGATGGTTCATACTTGATTGATGAGAATTATTCTGAAGGAGAAGCAGTCCTTAAAACCAGAGGGATGTATTTGAAGAGTGGAACATCATCAATTGCGGAAGCTGGTACAGGTAAGATTACAGCAGGTGGAAGAACTGTAGGGCAAGTGGTTGTTTCGAAAATAGTAGTTGCTGTTAGAGTTGAACGTTTGGTTAATGGAAGTTGGGAAACATATACTTCATGGTCGTCAACGAAATACAATGCTGCTTTGGTCAGTACGAGCAAAACATTATCTGTTCCTATTGGGTATTATTATCGTGTATATTCTACACATGTAGCAAGTTCTGACACCAGTGATTCTTATACCAACGGAATTCACATTTAACCGCTACCCATAAAGCCGTTCCCCCTTCCCGCTCACCCATTCAGCGGATTCCTTATAACTACTGCGTAATGTCCTCTTACCCAGGGACAACTACAAAATACTATAAAATAAAAAATATTATGTAAAGTGCCCGCCGACTAAATGAACTCAAATGGGCAATTGGATATAGGCAGTAGTTATAAGAAATCCGCTGAGAGTGGGAAGTTACAAAAACCTTACATTAGTACTGGATACAGTCAAAACAAGAAGAATCAGAGAGTTTCTTCTGGCTATTACATTTAATATTGCAAGAGACGGTGAAAAAAATAATAAAAAAAATACCTTACATTGTATGACCGTTTTTTGATTTATATTCTGTGTAATAGTCGGAAGAGGCTCTCTGATTCTTTATGCTGTAATAGAAGGATATTGGGGTCAAAACCATAAATAAATTTGCCCCTATTCCTATAGTACCTTGAAAAATTCATATTTTGTAGTATATCGCCGGACTTTTTGGGATATATGCTGGATATCCCCTCCCTTGTTTTATGCAAGTACCGGTTTTTGGGCATAGTTTCCCAGACCCTTCACATAATTGAAGAGTTTTCGGAAATTCAACGCTGCTATTTTGGAACCAAAAAAGAACTTGCCACGCTGTTTTCCACGAGGCATCTTTTCCAAATGGTAATTCTTTCGGATATTTGACGGAACAGTTTCCACTCCATTACGGAGCCTTGCATAATTTTTGAATTCTTCGCTGCTCATGTTCCTCTGGATTTTTGCACGTTCATGAGCTGCTTTGGATGTTACTATTTTTGCAACCCGCTTATAAATCTTCGGCTTGCATTGATCCTGATACGGACAGCCTACACACTGCTCATGCAGAAAGGAAGTAAACGGTAGATAGTCCGTACCTCGACTGTAGAGGAAAAGTGCGTGACAATAGACTATATTTCTATTACGAGTATTAAAAGTTGAGTCTCAACTTTTGATACCACTACGCGGAGGTAAGTCTATGAGTTCAGAAACATCTATGGTGGCAGCAAGTTTCCGTCTTCAGGAATGGGCTGCCCAAATTAAAGAATGCCAAAGCCGTCCGTCCGGCATGAGCGTTGCTAGTTGGTGTGCTGATAACGGCATTACAAAAGCAAATTATTATTACAGGCTTCGCCAAGTGCGGAAAGCCTGCCTTGAACATATTCAGAAAGAAATTCCTACACAGCAGATAGTCCCTGTAGAACCAGGGCTTTTACAACAGGAACATAAGGACGGCATCGGACAGCCGGGACTGAGCATTTCCGCAAAGGGATTTTCTGTCCATGTAACAGAATCTACACCCATGACTCTTCTTGCGGCAGTTCTTGAGGTGATACAGGATGTTGAATGATGCCACCTGCTTTAAAGCGGTCTACATCGTCTGCGGCTACACAGATCTTCGCTCTGGAATGGATCGTCTGGCAGCACTGGTGGAAGTGCAGACGGGAAATAGACCTTATGTGCCTGATACCCTTTATCTTTTCTGTGGACGGCGAACAGACCGTATCAAAGGATTGGTATGGGAAGGGGATGGATGGCTCTTGTTATATAAGAGATTGTCAGAAAGCCGTTTCCAATGGCCGCGCAGTCCGGAGGAAGTGCGTTCCCTAACACCACAGCAGTTCCGCTGGCTGATGGAGGGGCTGACGATTGCGCCGAAGAAATCTGTCAGACCGGTGGAACCGCCGGAATATATGGGATGATTTTTGCCCATAGAGCATTTGTGCAAAACAGAGAAATTTTGAGGCTGTTGCCATGTATCTGCATATGCGCTGGTTCCTATGGCAAAGACAGTTCCTGCCATGGTTTTGCGGCCATATATGCCGTGGTTGCCCATGTTTCATTTTTTGAAAGGATGTATTAAGAAAGGACGCTATAAGCAGTCCTGATGCATCTGATGCCTTGGGCATTATGACGGATGCCCTACTGTGTCGTATTCGCAAAAACTATTGTTTTCTGTTATAATCCTGTCTTTGACAGTTAGCAAAAGAAAAAATCGCTGTATCCCTTGCGCTTACTTGGGTACAGCGATTTTTATCGTTGTTATAGAGTATTGTAATTTATTTCCTTCCTTTA
>NZ_JBQHSG010000021.1:0-41002 GCF_052066375.1 Bariatricus sp. HCP28S3_A7 | reverse complement strand
CACCACCCCCATTCTATGTAGAATAGAGGTCAGCCACCCTATAACACGGTTGTTCCTGATAGAAGTTTATCATATTTTAGTCTGTTTTTCATTGAACTTGTAATTTAATCTACTCTCGTATTGCCCACCTCATCTTCGTGGACTTCGCACGTCCATTTCTTGCGCACTCTTCTGCGGACGGGCGGATCACTTCTTCGGAGATCTCACTGTAAAGTCCCTCTTTCTTGAATTGTTTAAATGACTTCTTCACCAGCCGATCTTCTCCGGAATGGAAGGTCAGTATTGCCACACGCCCGTTTGGTGCCAGCACTTCCGGCAGTTTTTCCAGAAATGTGTACAGTACTTCATATTCACTGTTCACATCGATTCTAAGCGCCTGGAACGTTCGCTGGCAGGATTTCTTCAATGCCTCTTTCCGCTCTGCTTCCGGAAGAAACCGGAGTGCCTGTTCAATCGCTTCTTTCAGCTGTGTGGTCGTTTCAATTTTTTTACCTCTTTTTTGCAGATTCACGACTGTTTTCGCGATTTCTTCTGCGTAAGGCTCGTCTGCATTTTCAATCAACATGCCCTGGAGTTCCTCCTGCGAGATTCCCACAAGACGCTGTGCGGCACTGATTCCTTTTTGAGGGTTCATTCTGAGATCCAGAGGGCCTTCTACTTTATAGGAAAACCCTCGATCCGGATTGTCGATCTGCATGGACGAAACGCCAAGATCGGCAAGAATAAAATCAAATTTCTTTCCTGTTTCTTTTGATACTTGATCAATATCTGCAAAATTCTGCAGCCGCACGGTCAAAATCTCTTCTCCAAATCCCTGTTTTTCCAGACGTTCTTTCGTTTTTGTCGATTCAATTGGATCCACATCCAATGCGTAAATATGTCCTTCACCTTTCAGGCACTCCAACATCGCTTTTGTGTGACCGCCATATCCAAGAGTCGCATCCAGTCCGGTCTGTCCCGGTTGAATCTGAAGGAAATCCAATATTTCTTTTACGCAAATTGAAATATGCATTCCCGCCGGGGTACTTCCTTTGCTGATGACCTTCTGAATGGTATCAGCGTATTTCTCCGGCTGATGCTCTTTGTATTTCTCTTTATATGTTTTCGGATGCGTCCCCGAATAGCGTACGCGCCGTTTATGCTGTTGTTCCTGATTGGTCAGTATCTCCTGATTTTCCATCTGCGCCTCCTATACGTTTTCCACAAATCGCATTTCACTACTTTCTATGTTTTTTCGCGAATCACCATTTTTACCTTTTCCGTAAATCGTCATTTCATCGTCTCGTTACGATTCAAACGGTGATTTCTTCTTCCCCAGGCGAACTGCCTCCATCGTTTTTGCCATTTCCTCATCCATATGGTCAAAGAGATAGTTCTTTCCGCTTTCTCTGCGGCTTTGTGCTTCTTCCCGGATCTGACGACTCACAATCTCTACTTCTTCTTTGAATTCTCTGGAGGAAATCAGGGTCCCTCCCTGTCCAAGTGTTACCACCTGCTCTACACCGTCCGACGTCACGACTGTTACATGATATTTATGGCCGATTTCATGCACGACCTTTTCGATATACTGGTCTGCGGTCTCAGCCTCTTTGGTATAAACCACATGAATATTGTGGTATTTCTGAATCTCCAGATTGAATCCTTCTACTTTATATGCGTCAAATACAAGGATAACGATACATTTCTTAAATCCCTGATAATTACAGAGAATATCCATAAGTTTTCCTCTTGCAGCCTCTATGTTCGTCTTCGCCAGATCTTTCAGATCATCCCACGCGAAAATGACATTGTATCCGTCCACAAGCAGATATTCCTGTACAGATTCTTCTTTTTTTGCTCTGTGTTTCTTTATTTCCGGCGTTGTAACCGTTTTCTGGGTGTTCGCCTGTTTTCGCTCGATTTTTCCGTAGGTACGGATAAATATTTCTTCCAGTTCTTTCGATTCACGGGCATGGCGTTCATAGCGCTCTGCTCCGGCTTTGGAAGCGGATCGCCCGGTATTCTGTGGATTTCCGGTTCTCTGGGCGCTTTGTTCGGTTCTTTCCCCTGTTCCGTCCTTTGCCGGAATCTCTCCGGGCATCCGGCTTTCTTCTCTCTCTTTTAGTATCCGCTCAAGCTGCGGCTCAAGATGCATATATTCCGGTACTTGTTCCCAGGATACGTTAAATCCTGCACCATGTGCACAAAATACAGACCCGGGTGGATTATCCAGATCCCGTTCCGGATCATAACCGGATGTTTCTATGATTTCTTCCGAATTATGGCACGGCTCATAACCTTTGAATGTACAGAAGATTTTCCCCCTGCCTTTCGTATAGCCGGTGACTTCCATCTGATAATCGCGCATGGTCGCCACCGGAGCATAGCCTGTTATAACCGTCAAATCTCCGTCTGCCTGCGGGGGCTGGAATTCGCCTGCCATTTTCTGAATATCCGTAAGGGCCCGTCCGACACATTCCGATGGGATTTCAAGGCGGAAATCATAATAAGGCTCAAGCAATACATTTTCTGCCTGCATTAGTCCCTGACGCACAGCCCGGTATGTAGACTGCCGGAAATCTCCTCCTTCTGTGTGTTTCAGATGCGCTCTCCCTGCGATCAATGTGATTTTTACGTCCGTAAGCGCCGCGCCTGTCAGTACACCTCTGTGCACTTTCTCAGTAAGATGCGTAAGTATCAGCCTCTGCCAGTTCAGGTCCAGCACATCCGTACTGCACATGGTATCCAGCGTGATTCCGCTTCCCGGCTGCCCCGGCTCCATCAGCAAATGTACCTCCGCATAGTGGCGGAGCGGTTCAAAATGTCCGACTCCTTCTACTACATTTCGTATCGTTTCTTTATAAACAATATTTCCGGTTCCAAATGTCACTTCCACGCCAAATCTGTCTTTGATCAGGCTTTGCAATATCTCCGTCTGCACCGCTCCCATCAACTGCACATGAATCTCGCCAAGTTCTTCATTCCACACGATCCGCAGCATCGGATCTTCTTCTTCTAAAAGTCTTAAGTTCCGAAGCATCGTATGGACATCGCACCCTTCCGGCAGGATCACACGATAATTCAATACCGGTTCCAGGATCGGTCCTTTTGCTTCCTGCGTGATACCAAGTCCTTCGCCCGGGCGGGTATTGCCAAGTCCGGTTACGGCACAGACCATTCCGGTGCCTGCCTCCTGTACCATTTCGTATTTTTCGCCGGAATAGATCCGGATCTGGTTCACCTTCTCCTCCCAGTGTTCCAATGACTCCGGCGCATTTTCCAGCGTATCCTTCACCTTCAGACTTCCGGAAGTGATGCGCATATGCGTCAGACGGTTCCCCTGATTGTCTCTGGATATTTTGTAAACCCTTGCCCCAAATAATTCATTTGACAGATCATCGATCGTCTTCCCGGGCGCGAGTAAAGCACGGGCAGGGCGTGTATATTCTTCCAGTCCCTCCAATAAGTCCTGCACTCCCTCTACTTTCAGTGCCGATCCGAAATAACATGGAAACACTTTACGTTCTGCGATCAGGCGGATCAGCATTTCTTTTGAGATTTCTCCATGTTCCAGATATTCTCCAAGCGCATCTTCATCACACATGGCGATATTTTCCCAGAATGTGTCCTTCTCTTCCGCCCCGTCAAATGCAATGCATCCGTCATCCAATTTCTGTTTCAATTCTTCCAGACGGGCTGCTCTGTCTGTTCCGTTCTGATCCATTTTATTGATAAATAGAAAAACTGGAATCCGGTAGCGTTTCAGCAGATTCCATAACGTGCGGGTGTGCCCCTGCACGCCGTCCGCCCCGCTGATGACAAGGATGGCGTAATCCAGCACCTGCAGCGTCCGTTCCATTTCCGCGGAAAAATCCACATGTCCCGGTGTGTCCAGAATCGTCATTTTCATCTGCTTCTTCGGCAGTTCCACCACTGCCTGCTTTGAGAAAATCGTAATGCCGCGGCTCCGTTCTAAAGAATTGGTGTCCAGAAACGCATCACCATGATCCACTCGTCCCAGTTTTCTGATATTTCCGCACAAATACAGGATGCTCTCGGAAAGCGTTGTTTTACCGGCATCTACATGGGCGAGCAGCGCTGTGCATATATGTTGTTTTGTTACTGTTGTGTTTTCTGAAGTATCAGCCATCCAAATGTCCCCTTCTATTGCTATGAATCTATTCTTTATTCACCGATCAGCACTTTTTCAAACGCAATTCTTTCGGTTCCGTCCTCCACGACAACCGTTCCTCTTCTGGAAAATCCAAGCTTTTCCAGAAGCTTTCTCATCGGGCGGTTATCTTCGTGCGTATCGATCCGAAGATGACCGCCCGCCTGCCGTACCGCCCAGTTCAGGCAAAATGTCGCCGTCCCCCGTGCTTTCCGGTCCGTGGTAATCCGATGCACAACACCATAAGGCGAATCATCCATCCACGATCCATCATAGATTTGTCTGTATGTCGGATCCTCTCCGATTCTAAAATAAAACGTGCCGACAATCTCTCCGTCTTTTGTACAGACATAGCTGTCTCCGTCTTCTATATCAAGAACGATCCATTCCTCTTTTGGATTTGAAGTCCCCCATTGATCCGGATTCCCGTTATCCCTCATGAACTGTCGGGCCTCTTCATACATCTCCATGATCTTCGGGAGATCCTCCATTGTTGATTTTCTTATTATCATTCACTCATTCTCCTGAAATTAAAAAAGCTCCAATAAAATCACATATATTTCGCTTTCAGCGCTTCCACCTTTGCCGTATAAGCCACATTCTGCTTCTGCTGCATAAGGTTCTGTCTGATTCCCGGTTCCGCCTCCGCAAATGGAACCTTGGACGCCTCATTTTTCTTCTCCACCTTAATCAAATGATAGCCGAACTGTGTCTTCACCGGTCCCACAATAATTGTGATCGCAGGGACGGTTCTTTTGCCAAAGACTGTATAACACAATCCTACGAGAGTGACAATGAATATACCTATCTGGATCAGATCCGAATATGTAACAAACAATGGCATCACCCTCCTTTCTTTCGTCTGGAGGGTGATGCCCCTTCTAAGTATGGAGGGGTAGGCCGCCTTTTATGTGTTCCCGACTATCCGTGAAGTCAGTATAGCACACCTTCATCGCGGCTGGCAAGCCAATGGGCGATGATCGTGGCAAGATGCTGGGGTCAAAAGGAACGTCCCTATTTCCCATTAAATGTCAGAATATATATAATTCAAAATTATAATAATTAGTATTTTAAGATATCATTGACAAGTAATCAGATATATGTTAATTTGAATCCAGAATTTATGTGCATTTTTGTTTGAAGTAAATTTATAAAAGAAAGGAGTATTGTTATGAGAAGGATTCATCGAAGTATCGGATTTCTAATTATTTTAATATTACTTTTCATAGTGTGTTCAACTTCCATATTTTACAATTTTTTTTATGAAGAATATAATATCAAAAAATTTGTTACGGAATGGTTTACTGATGATAAAAAAATTCAAACGAGTTATCAAAATGCCATTTTAACAGGAACATATGATTCTATTCTGGAAGATCGATTGGAAAATTATTTCACTAATTTTAAAATTTATAAATCATTCAGAAATGCTTTTGAATATATCCCTATTCGCATATTACAAAAATATGATTCTTATTATATTACAAAGGTAATTGTTACTAAAGAAAAAAATGGATATTTAGCAACCGCATTTCTCAAACTAAAAAATGGGGATATAACCGTTACTCATAAAATTGAAATGAAATTCCAAACAGATATAAATTCAAAAAAAATAAATTACTTTACTGTAATTGATGGTCAAAATATTGAATAAAAAATAAAAGGGGTTGCTATTTACAGCAGCCCCTAACTAATTCAGCATTTTTAATACTCTCAAAATCACTTCTCATCTACTACCTGGAAAATATAAAATTTCAGATAATAAGATTCATCTGCCGCCCACAGGATCGGGTGATCCGGTGCCTGTGTCCGGTATTCGATCTGGCGCAGTCTCTTATGTACATTCTTTGCCGCCTGCGCGATCGTTTGTGTAAATAATTCTGGTGTCATGAAGTGGGAGCAGGAACAGGTGGCGAAATAGCCGCCATCCCTCACCATCTTCATTGCGCGGAGATTGATCTCGCGGTATCCTTTTACTGCATTTTTCACCGAATTTCTGGATTTGGTGAATGCCGGCGGATCCAGGATGATCACATCGAACTTTTCGCCTTTTTCTTCGAGTTCCGGAAGCAGTTCGAATACATCGGCGCATTTGAATTTGACGCGGTCTTCGAGATGGTTCAGCCGTGCATTCAAACGTGCCTGTTCTACACCAAGTTCGGATGCATCCACACCGAGTACGCTGTCTGCCCCTGCAATTCCTGCATTCAATGCAAAGGAGCCCGTATGGGTGAAGCAATCCAGCACCTTCGCGCCTTTGCACAACCGTTGAATCGCTTTCCGGTTATATTTCTGGTCCAGAAAGAATCCGGTTTTCTGCCCTTCTTTGACATCGACCATGTATTTGACACCGTTTTCTGTGATTTCCACATTTGTATCGAATTCCGGGCCGATGAAGCCTTTTGCCAGTTCCATTCCTTCCTGCTTTCTTACCTTGGCGTCACTTCTCTCGTAGACGCCGCGGATCTCGATTCCATCCTCCTTCAGAACCGTTTTCAGAATATCGATGATCTCTTCTTTCATTTTGTCGATTCCAAGGGCCAGGGACTGCACGACCAGCACGTCTTCAAATTTGTCGATTACCAGTCCCGGAAGGAAATCCGCTTCTCCGAAGATCACACGGCAGCTGCCCGTATCCACCGTTTTCTTTCGGTATTCCCACGCATCGCGCACACGCATTTCGAGAAACTCATGATTGATCTCCTGCTCTTGTTTTCTTGTCATCATACGGATGCGGATTTTGGAATTCATATTGATAAATCCTCGTCCCATTCCATAGCCGTCATAATCATGAACAATCACAATGTCCCCGTTTTCAAATTCTCCGACGATAGAGGCGATCTCATTATCGAAAACCCATGCACCTCCTGATTTCAGTACTCGTCCTTCCCCTTTTTTCAATGTCACTATTGCCTGACTCATCTTGTTCCTCCCTCACCGCACATTTATCCGATCAGATCTTTCCATTCTTTTTCCCGAAATCCCGGAAATGCAAATGTGTCTCCTACGAGAATCGGTCTTTTCACCAGCATGCCGTCTGTTGCAAGCAGCTCATACTGTTCTTCTTCTGTCATCTGCGGAATCCTATCCTTAAGTCCCAGTTCTTTATATTTCATTCCACTGGTATTGAAGAATCTCTTAAGCGGAAGTCCGCTCATTTTGTGCCATTTTTTTAATTCCTCCACAGACGGATTGTTCTCTACGATATGTCGGTCTTCAAATGTTACGTTCTCAGATTCCAGCCATTTTTTTGCCTTCTGGCATGTCGTACATTTTGGATATTCTACAAATAATATGCTCATCTCTTTCTTCCTTTCAAAATAAAATATCTATTCTCATTTATCACCCGCATCCGGTGATCAATTGACTACTATAGTATGTCCCGGCATTCTATCCGCGCAGCCCTGCAATGATCCGGTTCGGATACAGGAACAGATCCAGCCCGTCCTGCATGGAGCGGACACAGATATCTGCCTCTTTAAACAGTCTTCCATACATTCCTTCTTTATCCATGATTGCAATGGAAAGCGCCGCTTCTTTCAGCATCAGTTCATCATTTCGCCCATTTCCCATCGCCGCGCAATGTTTGCTGCCGGTCGCCTTGATCAGTTCTTTTTTATATTCTCTGGCATTGCCTGTAGGAAACGTCTGTAAAATCACGGGCAGACCTTCGCACTGATCCTTCGCATTTCCATTGGTATCCGCCGTCAATATATAGATGCGGAACAGTTCTGCCAATGCAGTCAGTCTCTGCTTTACTCCCGCCGGAATGATTCCGTCCACTGCAATCGTTCCGTTAAAGTCCAGAAACAACGTATCTATATCCAATGTTTTGTATTCGGGAATTACTATTTTCATAAGCACCTCTCGTTTTCATATGTCCTGGTTTTTTTCATGTATATAATAACATAAAAATACCAGAGATAAACCGTTTTCACACAGAAAACTTTATTCCGGGCAGATTTTTTGTGATTCATATTTTTTCAGCAATCGGAAATACTACCATCGTTACAATAAACTATATTGACAAATTACGGAAAGGACATACGTATTATGAAAAAAAGCGCAATAACACAACTCTTTCTGACAATAACTCTTGTTCTGACATTCCTTGCTGCGGGATGCAAAAGCCAGACTATTTCAGACGGAACCTCTTCCGGTGCTTCCAATTCAACCGAAAATACGGCATCTGCAGGAAACTCGGAATCTTCCGACACCACAAATGAATCCCTCACTGAAAAACATGATGCCTCGCTCAGTGATCTGACTTCCCAGACATCCGGCATGATTTCCAAAATCGACAATTCTTCTCCGACAGGAACGGCCGAAGAGCATCGGACGCAATATCTGGATTTAAAAAACGAAGTGGAAAAGCTCGAAACAGAATTAGATCGTTTTGAAGATTCTCTGGAAAATGATTACCGGTCTTCAAACATTTCCAGAGCGTATTTTCTGGAAAAAGAAAGGGAAATTGAAAATCTTGAGGAACTTCTGGATGCCGCCGAAGAGAAGCTTGATTTTACGTTCGGCATGGAGTCTTAACAACGAACCTGTAAAATCGGGAAGCCCTGTTCTTATCTCCGGGTTCCCGATTTTTTTGTCAGTACCGCACAGTCTCGATAATTTTGTAACTGTTCAGAGCCAAGCGGATTTGTCAAAAAAGGGCGTTGAACAATTACATAATTTCTTAAATTTTCCTGAACCTTCCGACTTCTCATTTACACATTTTCACACGCCATATATAATGAAAATAGATAAACTTATTCAGATTTACCCTACAAAGGAGATGAGATTTTGCGTCAGGAGCCGAAAAAAATGGTAATAACAGCGTTCAGATTTCTTATTTTAATCGTGATTCTGGGCCTATGTCTGTTATTCGGAATCGATTTCTATGTGCGCAGCAGCACAAAAGACCGGATCATCTCACCAGAGGATATTTCTTCCGTTTCCGACGCAGATTGTATTCTGGTCCTTGGCGCCGGAATCCGTGCGGACGGCTCGCCATCCCCTATGCTGCAGGATCGTCTGAACACTGGAATCGAGCTTTACCAGAACAATGCCGCGCCGAAGCTTTTGATGAGCGGCGATCACGGAAGAAAAAAGTATAATGAAGTGCAGACGATGAAGGATATCGCCCTTGACCAGGGCGTTCCCTCCGAAGATGTATTCATGGATCATGCCGGTTTCTCAACATATGATAGCCTTTACCGCGCGCGGGATGTTTTCCAGGCCAGAAAGGTAATCATCGTCACCCAGAAATATCATCTTTATCGTGCCCTTTACATCGCACGTTCTCTGGGACTTGACGCATGGGGCATATCCGCCGATACCCGCAGGTACAGCGGACAGGCTTATCGGGACTTCCGTGAAATTGTGGCAAGAGATAAGGATTTCTTCGTATCTATTTTCAAACCATTACCTAAATATCTTGGCGATGTCATCCCCATCGCCGGAGACGGAGATTTGACGAATGATGAAAACTGATTCTGTCTCTTCCAACCCGAGGCGCATCTTCGCTGCCGTCATATTGGCCGCAGGCAGTTTGTGCCTTCTGTATGCCGCTCAGAATATTCCGGCTTTTGCCAACTGGTATACCGAACATATTTATTCCATTCTGGTAGAAACGATCGGGAGATTCTGGGGGATATTTCCATTTTCCGCGGTAGAATTCGGGCTTTATCTGACAATTCTTGTGTTTATACTGTCACTCATTTATGCAATCCGCAAGAAGCGTCCGGCCGCATGGGGTGCAAATGTACTTCTTTTTGCCTCGATCCTGTTCTTTACATACACCATATGCTGCGGGATCAATTACGGCCACAGTTCCTTCTCTGAGACAACAGGAATTACCACTTCTTCCTATACCGCAGAAGAACTTGCTTCCGTATGTGAGCTTCTTACGGAGCAATTGAACGAGCTTGCCCCTGAAATTTCCTGTGCCGAAGACGGTACTTCTCTTATGAGAAAGGAGATTGTTCCCCGGAATGCCAAAAAGGCTATGGAGCATATCGGCACGCTTTATGATGAACTTGATGGATATTATCCTCTTCCAAAGCGATTGACGGTTTCCGAGATACTTTCCTACCAGAACCTGTCCGGCATCTATTCGCCTTTTACAATAGAAGCAAATTATAACGATGACATGACGGAGTACAATCTTCCCTTTACCGCCTGTCATGAGCTTTCTCATTTACGGGGTTTTATGCAGGAGGAAGAAGCGAATTTCATTGCTTTTCTGGCATGCGTCAACGCGGACTCTCCTGAGTTCCAATACAGCGGCTATATGTTGGGTTGGCTTTACGCAACCAACCAGCTCTATCATGCAGATTACGAAGCCTACGAACGGATACATTCCATGCTCAACAATCAGTCACAGATTGATCTTGCGGCAAACACGCAGTTCTGGAATACATATGACGGACAGATTGCGGAAGTATCCAACCAGATCAATGACAGTTATCTGAAGGCAAATGGTCAAGATGACGGAGTCGCCAGCTATGACCGGATGGTCGATCTGATTATGGCATATTATAATGAATAGAATTTCACGGCAAAATCGATACCATCAATACAGCTAAGCCTCCGAAAAATTCCATAATCTTACCTCCTGCCTCATTCTATATTTGCTTTTTTTGTACAGTTATTTTATAATTGTATTATATTCGCAGAATCATTTTATTTCAGTCACCATTTGAGCGAAAATCATCACTATTTTAGCTATTTAAGGAGAAATTATGAAAACTTCAAGCAAATGTGATTTTCCCGTTGACCAGACTACACGCCAGGAAACCCGCCATCATGGAGACTCCAGCCTGCCGATTGGTATATATTGCCAGCACACCAGTGAATACCGACTGGGTTATGCCCCCTGGCACTGGCACAAAGAGGCAGAGCTTTATTTTGTAACAGAAGGTTCCGCACGAGTCATCACAACAGAGGGTGAGACGGTTCTCCATGAGACGGAAGGGTGTTTCATCAACTCGAACTGTCTGCATTCCATGCGCCCGCATGAATGTGACGACGTGATATACCATTCTGTCGTTTTTGACCCGTTTATCATTTCCAGCAGTATTTCCATGCTATTTGATGAAAAATATATTTACCCTCTTTTGAGGAGTAAGCAGGTCTCTTCGATCATAATCGATTCTGACTGTCCGCTTCACAGTTTTATCTACGAAAAAATCAGCCAGATCGTATTTCTTAATAAAAAGCAGACATTCGGCTACGAAATTATTCTTCGGAATTCTCTTTCGGAGATCTGGTTCCAGCTTCTGAATCTTGCAGACGAAAAAATGAAGAATCCGCCCCGCGGAGCCGGTCTGGATCAGACGCGTATCCATGCCATGCTGACCTATATTCACGAACACTATACTTCAGATCTGACCTCAGAACAGATTGCCGCAGCGGCCTCTGTCAGCGTAAGTGAATGCTGCCGCTGTTTTCAGCGCTGTCTGAAACAGTCCCCCTTCGATTATCTGATTGAATACCGCATTCGCCAGGCAGCCGGTATGCTGCTGGATACGGATAAACCTATTTCCGAGATCTGCATGGAAACCGGGTTCAACAGCACCAGTTACTTTAGCAATAAGTTTAAAAGCATTCTCGGACAATCCCCGCGCGACTACCGAAAAACGAAAGGAGTATTATGAGATCCTTTACATTCATACTTCAATACGTGAAAAAGCATAAGCTGAAATACTTTTTCGGCATCCTGACTTTGTTTGTTGTTGATTTCGCAGGTCTGTTCATTCCAAGACTGACGGGCGAAATCACCGATGGTCTGACTACCCATTCATTGGACTGGAGCAAAGTCAAATCCTATCTGATATTCATTTTTCTGACAGGTTCAATCATTGCTCTCGGCCGCTTTCTATGGCGTTATTTTCTCTTCGGTGCCTCCCGCTCGATTGAGAAAGAACTGAGAAATGATATGTTCGCCCATCTGGAAAAAATGAGTGTGGAATACTACAACGAACACAAGACCGGTGACCTGATGACGCGTTTCACCAGCGACCTGAATGCCATCCGTATGGCGATCGGCCCTGCCGTTATCTGTGTATTTGATGCATCCGTCATGACGGTCATGGTCATTTTCCAGATGATGCGTTATGTCAATATCAAGCTGACACTGATTGCGATTATTCCCATGTTCCTGATCTGTCTCGGTGATCTCTATTATGGTAAGCTCATCCATGCCCGCTACCTGCGGCGCCAGGAAGCCCTTTCTGATCTGACAGACTTTGTTCAGGAAAGTTTTTCCGGCGTCCGTGTAATCAAAGCATTCGTGCGTGAGCGCTCACAGATCCGTGACTTTGCCCGGGCTAACACAACTGCCATGAACTATAATCTGAATATGGCAAAACTCATTTCATTTGTTATGCCTCTTCTGGATGTAGTTATCGGACTTTCAAGTCTGGCGACCTTGCTTTACGGCGGTTACCTGGCGCTGATCGGAGAAATCACTCTCGGCCGGTTCGTTGCTTTCAACCAGTACATCAATATGCTGGTCTGGCCGATGATTGCCTGCGGAGACGCGGTAAATATGTTTTCCCAGGGCGCTGCTTCCATCCGGCGCGTTCAGGAAATCTTTGATGAACAGCCGGAAATTACTGACTCAGAAAATGTGGAAGAGATCGATCATATTAAAGGCGAGATCACCTTCTCTCATCTGACATTTGTCCACCGCGGCCATACGGAACCGACTTTAAAAGACATCTGTCTGCATATCCCTGCCGGCACCACACTTGCTGTCATCGGGCGGACGGGAAACGGGAAATCCACATTGGTCAATCTGCTTCTGCGGCTGTATAATACAGATCCGGGAATGATCTTGATTGACGGCAGAGATATCAATACCATCCCTCTGCATGTCCTGCGTGAAAATATTGCCTATGTCCCACAGGACAATTTTCTATTTTCAGACACACTGAAATCCAATATTGCCTTCGGCGCCCAGCGTGAAGATATGGATGCCATCATTCAGGCAACCATGTCCGCCTGCATCCATGAAAGTATTGTCACGTTTCCGGACGGATACGATACGATTGTAGGCGAACGGGGAGTCACACTTTCCGGTGGTCAGAAGCAGCGAAGTTCTATTGCCCGTGCACTTCTGAAAGATGCCCCGATTCTGATCCTCGATGATGCATTGTCCGCCGTTGATACAGATACGGAAGAACATATTCTTCAGAATCTGCGGGTTAACCGTGCCGGCAAGACCACGATCCTCATCGCGCACCGCATTTCAACGATCCAGCATGCAGATGTGATCCTGGTGCTTGACAACGGTGAAGCACGTGAGATCGGCAATCACGCAGAACTCATGAAACAGAACGGAATCTACCGTGAGATGTTCGAACAGCAGCAGCTCGAAGCGCTGCAGGGAGAGATTTCCGATTCCTTTTCGATACAAAATGATACATTTGACAGACCATTTGCCAGAAAGGAGTGAGCGACAGAATGAAGCGACTTTTATCTTATCTTAAGCCTCACAAATTTGTCATGACCGCGGCCACGGTTCTTGTTCTGTTCATTATTGTCGTGGAGCTCTACAGACCGATCATCATCGGTGATGCGATCGACAATTTTATCAATGGCTATTACCGCCCATATGTGCTGGCAAATGAAGATGACCGCGAAGTAATTACCTGGAACGGTCTGGATTTGACACGCAAAACCGACGAAGAGCTCTCTCTCCTGCCGGAAAGCACCGAATGCTACCAGATTTTCCTGTATCATGATTCCTACTACATGGCAGAAAGCATCACTCCGTCTGAATGCACCCGTCTTCGAGACGCAGATAATGAATATCTGGAAAACTATGTCCAGAACGGCGCTCCTTACCTTGGACGGGAGGAGCTGAAGGAACTACGTACTTATGACTTTGTCGGTATTCTGCGTGCTGCTCTCCTGTATTTACTCATGCTGTTGATCGGCTTTATACTGAACTACATGGATACCTGGATGCTTCAGAAAATGGGACAGAAGATCGTCTATCAGATGCGTGAAGAAGTATTTACCCATATACATAGTCTTTCACTGACCTTTTTTAATTCGACTCCTGTCGGGAAACTGGTAACAAGAGTATCGAATGATACCGAAGCCATTAACGAACTATTCTCCTCAATACTGGTAAAACTATTTAAGAATACTGTAAAGATCGTGGGATATGCAGTGGTGATGATTTCCATCGATGTCCGGATGGCTGGTCTGTCTTTTCTCCTCCTTCCGGTAGTGACATTTCTCACTTTCCTTTTCCAGATTCTTTCAAGGAAAGCTTACCAGATCACCCGCACGAAGATTACCGACCTGAACACATTCCTCTCGGAACACATTTCCGGCATGCGTCTGATACAGATTTTTGCGCGGGAAGAAGCTAAATACAAGCAGTTCAAGGGAAAATCCCAGGAATTATTTGAGGCAAACTGGCGTGAAGTCATGATTTTCGCAATTTTCCGGCCCGCCATCTATCTGACTTCCATCCTTGCCATGGTCATCGTGATCGGAGGAGGCAGCTACTGGGTGCTTCAGGGTACACTCTCGCTGGGTACACTTTTTATTTTTATCAGCTATATCAGTTCCTTCTTTGAACCAATTCAGGATCTGGCTGAGCAGTTCGGTACTCTTCAGTCCTCTCTTGCTTCCGCTGAGAAAATATTTTCAGTACTGGATGTAAAGCCTGAGATTACAAGCCCTGCCTCTCCTGTTCCGGTTCAAATCAAGGGCCGTATCGAATTCCGTCATGTGTGGTTCGCATATGAGAAAGATGACTATGTGCTCAAAGATGTCAGCTTCGTCATCGAACCCGGACAGAAGATTGCCTTTGTCGGTGCCACAGGTGCCGGGAAAAGCTCCATTCTCAATCTGATTGGACGTTATTTCGATATTCAGAAAGGAGAAATTCTGATTGATGGCGTGAACATCCGCGATATCGACACGGATGTACTTCGCAGAGCCATCGGGCAGGTGCAGCAGGATGTGTTTATTTTCACAGGAGATATCAAAAACAATATTTCTCTAAATAATGAAGAAATCTCTCTTGAACAGATTCATACAGCCGCTCAAACCGTCGGTGCAGATTCCTTTATCCAGAAACTCCCCGGCGGCTATGACGAACCGGTTACCGAGCGCGGAAGCACGCTCTCGGCCGGGCAGCGGCAGCTTCTTTCCTTTGCACGCACACTCGCTTATGATCCGACCATCCTGGTTCTGGACGAGGCGACTGCCAACATAGATACCGAGACGGAAAGCCTGATCACCAATGCGTTGGAACGCCTCATGGAAGGCCGCACTACCATCATGGTGGCCCATCGTCTCTCCACCATCCAGCATGCAGACAAGATCATCGTTATGCATCATGGAGAAATCCGCGAACAAGGCTCTCATCAGGAGCTTCTGCATAAAAACGGACTTTATCGGAAGCTTTATGATCTGCAGCTTGTTAATAACTAATATCAGGAGGACACAACAATGATTAACAAAGAATTTCATGCATCCAGAAGACAAAAATACGGCGATTTACTAAAAGATAATTCTATGGGATTTTTATTCGCTGGTGACCTCATCATGGATCGGGGGGATCTTGAATATCCCTTCACTCCGAACGCAAACTTCTACTATCTGACAGGTTTTGATCAGCCGAAGGCGATTCTTATGATAACGAAAATCCATAATCAGATCCATGAGACACTATTCATCGACCACCCGGATGAAACTGCCAGAAGATGGATGGGTGTTTTCTACACAAAAGAAAGTGTGAAGGAGACGACCGGTATTGAAAATGTGGAATATCTGGAACGTTTCGAGTCTTCCATTCCTCTGTTCCGGAGCCCCGACCGAATCCAACATGTATATGTCGATATTGCGAACTGGGGTGGCCCCAATGAAACAACACCGGCACAGGCATTTGCGAAAAGGATCCTGGACTATGACCCGACTCTTACGCTGCACAATACCTTCCATGCACTTTCTCTGATACGTCAGGTTAAGACAAAGGAAGAAATCCAGCTTCACTGGAAAGCATGTGATATCACCACAAAAGGCGTAAATAACATGTTAAAAAATCTTCGTCCCGGTATGTATGAATATGAGATAGAAGCATATTTTGATTTTATCCTGAAATCCAACCATGCACGCCATGCATTTACCACCATCGCTGCTTCCGGCAAAAATGCCTGCTGTATGCACTATGAACAAAATGACCGTCAGATGAAAGACGGGGATATGATATTGTTCGACCTGGGTGCCGAATGGGGATACTACGCTTCTGATGTAAGCCGTACTTTCCCGGTAAATGGCAAATTCACCCAGCAGCAGAAAGATCTCTACAACGTTGTTCTGAAGGGTCTGAACGCAGCTCTTGATGCCACAAAACCCGGTCAGAAAAAGAGTGAATTGCAGGAAATCAGCAAAAACGTTATGGCAGAAGAACTAATAAAACTTGGAATGATTGAAAAACCGGAAGAAATCTCCAAATACTATTTCCATGGTTCCGGTCACTATATCGGGCTTTATACCCACGATGTCGGAAATGATGACGAACTTTTGGAAGAAGATATGGTATTTACATTAGAACCGGGATTATACTTTGACGACCTGAATCTGGGGATCCGAATCGAAGATACACTGGTTGTGACCAAAGACGGTTACGAAGTAATGTCAGATGGGATTCCGAAAACAGTAGAAGAAATCGAGGCATTTATGGCAAGATAAGGGGATGACCGGGGAACGGGTACATAGACACAACTCGTGTCTATGTATTCGTCCCCGGTCACTTTAATTCGCGTTCCAGTCCACCATGCTCCCAATCTCCCCAAGCAGATTCGTCTGCATGATCCAGCGGATCTGCTCCGGATCATCAAACTGGCCAAGTGCCCACATCAGCTTCGTCACCGCAGCTTCCGAAGTCATATTTCCGGTCTCGATTGCACCGCAGTCGAGCACCTGTCTTCCTACTTCATACACTTTAAAGTCACTGCCTTCGTACATGCACTGACTGCCGACTGCGACCACCATTCCGTCTTCCACAGCTTTTCCGACTGCTTCTGTCATATTCCGCTTCCAGAACGGCAGTCCGCCGATACCAAAGGCTTCAATATACACGCCGCGGATCCCCATTTCTTTCAACTTGATAAAGATATCCGGTGAAATGCCCGGAAACAGCTTTAACAAAAAGACATCTGTACAGAATCTGTTCTGGAGAATGCAGGGTGCTCCGGTACGCTTCACTATCGACGGGTTGACCATCAGTCCGCTGCTGTTGATGCGCGCCGCGTACGGGTAATCGATGCTTTCAAATGCGTCAAAGCTCCGCGTGCGAACCTTACTTGCTCTTGTTCCCATAATGATCTTACGGTTAAATGCCACATAGACTCCCGGTGTACCGCTTGCCGCCATATGAAGTGCGGCCCTGCAGTTCTCTGTTGCATCTGCGATTGGATTCTCGATCGAGACCTGGCTTCCCGTTAAGACAACCGGAATCTCCACATTCTGCAGTGCAAAGGACAGAGCACTTGCTGTATATGCCAGTGTATCCGTGCCGTGAATGATTACGATCCCGTCATACTTTCTCCTGCGTTCATACACGCACTGCGCGATTCTGCTCCATTCCTCCGGCTGCATATTGGAACTGTCCAACATAAAAAGTTCTTCATTTTCCACATCAAAGCCATCTGTCAGCCCTGCAATCTTATTCAATATTTCATTACCGTGAAGTTCCGGCGTCAGTCCTTTTTCCCCATGGGACGAAGCCAGTGTTCCTCCGGTTCCCAGCATCAGAATTTTTTTCATGTAGTTTCCTCTCTCCTTCATTTGCCATACATTCGCAAAGTATTATAACATAGTTCTGCAAATAAGAAAAGAATGGCCTCTTTATGAATCTCTAATCAAAATTCTAATGCAAATCATATCTCTGCCCGTCTACCAGTACTGCCTCTACCTCCTCAATTTCCAACGCATTTACAAATTGAATTTTTCTCCCCGTTTCTACAATCCTTCCATCCTCACTGCTGCTTCCCGTTTTTCCCGATTCCAGCCAGTCGCTTCGCATCATCTCGTCAACTTTCATACTGATCTGCTCCCTGTTATCCAGATAAAGACAAATCGTTTTTCCATCTTTCATGACTGCAATGATCTCTGGGAAGCGCTCTTTCGTTATTACTCCTTCATCCCCGATCTCCTGAAACCAAATTCCGTCTTCGCCGATTTCGATCTGTACCAGCCTTCTCTCTCCCGAGTCCTCCTCAGCAGAAACTCTGATTTTTCCGGGATAAATAATGATTCCTTTTTTCAGTTCTGTAGTGAGTGGGATCGTCATAGTAAGTTCTGCCTGATTGGTCTGCTCCACATCTTGAAAATATGCAGTTCCGCTCTGATCAAAAAGAATTCTTCCGGTATTTACATCCGATTCCAGTGTCCATGAGAAATATTTTTTCCACCGGTTATTGTCGTTTTCCTCTCCATTCTCTGTGACAAGCTCACCTTCTGCAGACAGATTGTCCACAGGCTGAAAATATCCTCCCTTCAAGGATTCCCCGATAAACTGCGGGCAGATAGAATTTTCTGTCATTTTCTTCCAGGCTTCTACTCCTTTCGCCTGAACCGAGACCAGAAGCGTCTTTTCCTGATCCACCAACACGGCTTCTGCTCTTACCAGATAATCTTCATTCTCTGCCATAAACCATTCTGAGGTCAATTGTTCTTCTGTTGTTGTCCCGGAATTCGGATTTCCATACTGCCTGATTGCCTGAAAGGAACCTAGCGCAGCATATCCCATCCCGCCGATACTCACGCAGACCAGAAGAATGACTGCCGCCACAGCCCATCTCGGAATTATAAGGAGCCATCTGCTCCTGCAATTTTCGCTTTTCATCCCTTTTTCAGCAACCTTCCTGACGTTTTCCTCCTTCCCCAGCAGTTCATCCACATATTCCACAGGAACATTTCCCATTAAATCACTGATACTTTGTCTCATCTGCAGATCCCCCTTTCCCTGAGACGCTTTTCCATCTTTTTCCGGCCTCGCCTGAGAAGAGATTTGACCGTGTTGACACGAAGATTCATTTTAACGGCAATCGTGGTGGTATTCTCATAAAAATAATAATATCGGATCAAAATTTCCCGTTCTTTCTCCTTCATTTCGCTCAGAATTTCCCCTATGATCCTACTCTTCTCTTCTTGCTCCATCCTGTCAAACAGACTTTCCGTCTCCACCATGTCATATTCCTGCAGCGGCAGTTCTCCCCGGAATCCGCGAAATTTATTCTTCGCCCCGTTCCGGGCCGAGGCAGCAAGATAGGCACGAAGCGTTCCTTTCGTCAGATCGAGTGCGTCTGCCCGTCGCCATACACTGTAAAATGTATCGCTGACGACTTCCTGCACGTCTTCCATCGTCATATACGGAACCAGAATCTGAGAGACCACACGAATCAGAAATGCCTCATATTCTTTCATCAGCTCCTCCAGTGCCGTTTCATCTCTTTGCCGCATTCTGTCCAAAAGTAATTGTTCCTCCATCTTGTCACCTCCCCTCCGCTTTTTCTAATTCTATAGCCTAATATTAGTCAGGCGAACTCCGTTTTTCATCAGGTATACACACAAATCTGTGCATCGGGTGCAGAATTTATGATTATATTTTGATTTCTTTGCCATCCGTCGTAATACTTTCCACTTCATCCGGATTCAGCGGTTCTCCCAGAACGCCGACTCCGTAATATCCCCTGAACTTATATCCGTAAGTGCCTCTTGACGTTCCCCACGAATCTGTTTCTGTAATTTCGATCGCTCTTCCGTCTTTCAATGTAATTTTTTCGATTTTCATTGCTTCCAGCTTACCGGTCGGAACATCCCAGCTATCGAACGCGATCCTTCCCTCGATTCGAATTCCGAGCGGCGTTATTTCAACGGTTGTAAGATAACCTGCCGCCTCACCCACCTGCACCTTCTCGTGCATTTTTGCCTTTTTTGTCACTGTCCGATAATCAAATTTCCACTCCAGGTTCCAACTGCCACGGAACACCAACTCTTTTGGGGGTGCATCGTCTTTGTCTCCCATACCCAGATCATGATAATAATAGAGATTCTCGAAAGCGAGCACCACCTTACTTCTGTCAATGTTCTTTGTACCTGAGATTTCCAGCAGGAAAAACAGTTTCCCATTCTCCACCTGAGACTCCAGAACCGAGCTGCGGTCTAAAGCTCCTTGCAAATAATTTGTTGTGACTTCCAGATCAAAATCCTCCGTCATAAAATAATCTGTTTCCGGGTCAAAATCTTCCGGGACTTCGTAGTCCGTATCGATCCGGATATAAGCCGCGTTCTTATCTCCAATCGAAGATGATGCGATAAATGTAATCTCTTTTTGTTCCCCGGTGAGCAGATCCCTTCCGCTACAGGTGTCCGATTCCCCGATCAGAACGGTTCCATCCTCAAGCTGCGTGGTATCCGCATCACGAATACCCATAAAATCCAGGATTGCCCGGTCCCAGTCGTGCCGCACCGCCGCAGACACAGCCATGACACCTAGTGCCAGAACCAGCGCAGCCGCCAGAAGAACGACCACCAGCTTCTTCGGATTCATGTTCCTTCGGGTCTTTCTGTCCGCTCCACCGAATCCCGCACTTTCCATAATGAGATCCTCATCCAAATATTCCAGCAAATCCAGCATTTCTTCGCCGCTCATACGTCATACCCCTCCTTTTCCAGAAACCGTTTCATTTTACCTCTCACACGGAACAATATGGATTTGACCGTGTTTTCCGGGCAGGCAAATTCCTCCGCAATCTGTGCCACCGAATCTGCATACCAGTAACGCCGCACGAACATGTTCCGCTGCTGTGCCGGAAGGCTTCGGAGAAATTCACTGACCACTCTTCCAAACTCATTTCCGTCAACCGCCGTCTGCACGTTACTGCTTCTGTCCGGAATGCACTGCTCCAGTTCCCCGGAGAGCTCCACGATAACCGCATTCCGTTTTTGACGGTTCTTTTTCCGGCAGACATCCAGTGAAAGATGTCGGATGATCTTCGCAAGAAATGCAAAGAAATACTCCCGTGGCTCATTTGGCGGTATCCGTTCCCACGCCTGAAGGTACGTGTCATTCTCACATTCCTTCGCGGTCTCCATATCCTGCAGAAGACGATTGGACAATGCCAGAAGTCTGGATCCATATTTCTCACTGGTATGTCTGATCGCATCCGGCTCCCGTTTTAAATATAAATCGATAATCTCTCCATCCAGCATGGCTCTCCCCCCTGTCTTTTTCGACTGATTTATCATTCTGACCTTTCATTTCTAATAGCGTCATTTGCATCTCCCAGGTTGCATATGTAGTTAAAAAATTCGTGGATCTTTTTTCCGTATGCCTGACGGCAAAAAAAGATGTATCATTTTTCCAAACGATACATCTTTTTTCAGCGAGTTATCAAACATCGACCTTACAGCCGCTCCTTATTCTCTAAATACGATCTCTCCCGTTTTTTCATCCATACTCTCGACAATGGCCAGTGATTCCAGATGAATTCCCTTCGAACGGATCAGATCTCCGCCTGTCTGGAATCCCTTTTCAATCACGATACCGGCTCCGACTAAAGTTGCCCCGGAATCTTCGATCAATTGGGTCAGTCCTTCCAGCGCTTTGCCGTTTGCAAGGAAATCATCAATGACAAGTACTTTGTCTCCTTCTCCGAGAAATTCCTTTGCCACAATAATGTCATAGACCCGTCCGTGGGTAAATGATTCAACTTTCGTTGTATAGACGTCTCCTGCAATATTCTTCGTCTGTGTCTTCTTTGCAAATACGACCGGTACCTGAAATACTTCTGCCACAACACAGGCAATTCCGATACCTGATGCTTCGATCGTCAGAATTTTATTAATCTCTTCTCCTTCGAACCGACGCTTGAATTCTTTGCCGATTTCATGGAAAAGCTGTACATCCATCTGGTGATTCAGAAAGCTATCCACTTTTAAGACATTTCCCTCTTTAATTTTCCCGTCTTTCCGTATTCTGTCCTTCAATAATTTCATCTTTCCTGACCTCCGCTTGCTCCCGGTGTATCAATCGTACACTTGTAAAATCATTGTACTTAGTTTTCACTATAATTGCAAGCTGTTTATTTCTCCATTTTGATCTAATTTACCATTCCATATATCTACATCTTCCAGCTCCTGTTCATTGGAAATCTGAAAAAATACGGCTTCATCCCAGTGCTTCTTCAGCACCTTTTTTCCGCCGCTGTCGCCTTCAAGTTCAAGCAACTCTGAAAAATATTTTTGTGCAAACCAGACCGGGTTTCCTGTCCTCTCTCCATAACAGACACATCCCAGTCCTTCCTCTCCGAATTTTTCCATGTGCCCCAGAAATTCTTCTGCTGTTTCTTCCGATAAATACGGCTGATCCGCAACAAAAAATACACATGCATCCATCCCGGCAGACGCTTCCAGCGCTTTTTTCACCGTCCACGATGCGCCCTTATAGCTCTCCGGCGAAAACACAGTCTTTACTCCGAGGTTTTCAGCCTCTTCCATGATTTCCGGATACTGGGTAACGACCAGTAATTCCCACTCAAAATGTCTTTTTTCAATCCTTTCCAACCGCTCCAGCAAATGCAGATACATCCGCTTTCCTTCGATCGGCCACAGGAGCTTATTTCCTTTGCCAAACCGGCGACTGTTGCCAGCCGCCAGATAAATCAAAGCCACTCTCATTTTCTTGCAATTCCCATCGCGATCTTTTCACTTGTGATCGGCAGTTCACGGAACCAGATGCCGGTCGCATTCGCAATTGCATGTGCAAGTGCCGGAGCGGGTGTATTGATCACAATTTCCCCGATGGATTTTGCGCCAAACGGACCCGTCGGCTCATGGCTCTCCTCAAATTCCACCCGGAGTTTTCCCATATCGAGCCTGGTTGGCAATTTATACTGCATAAAGGACTGGTTCAACATCTGCCCTTTATCGGAATACTGTATGTTTTCATACAATGCCATTCCGATTCCCTGCACGATTCCGCCCTCTGTCTGCACGCGGGCAAGATTCGGATTGATCACGGTTCCGCAGTCCACAACAGCCACGTAGTCCAGAATTTCCACATGCCCGGTCTCTTTATCCAGTTCGATTTCCACCATACCGGCCATAAATGGAGGCGGTGAGAACGGTGAACTGTGCGTCTCTGTCACCTGAAGTGCACATTCATTGCCGCACATGGATGATATGCCGATCTCCTGCAGAGTTACGGTTTCTCCATTTTCCAGATTCTTTGCACGATGACCGTCAAATTCAATCTTATCCACGGTACAGGACAGCATCTCGGCTGCCCGTTCACAGATCTTTATCTGCAGCTTTTCACATGCCTTCTCCACCGCTTTTCCTGTAACATATGTCGTACTGGACGCATAGGATCCGGAATCATACGGAGAAGTATCGGTATCTGCTCCCGATACGATGATATTTTCCATCTGACAATCCAGGCATTCTGCTGCCATCTGGGCCAGGATCGTATCGCAACCTGTTCCCATGTCTGCCGCACCGATCATCAGTGTATAGATTCCGTCCTCATTCAGTTTAATCGTTGCAGAGCCGACATCAACACCGGAAATACCGGACCCCTGCATCGCCATACTGACACCGACACTTCGCACTTTGCCGTTTCCCATATCACGGCATGGGAATTTTTCATCCCATCCGATCATCTCTTTGGCTCTCAAAAGGCACCGGTCCAGTGCACAGCTCTTTGCCGTCTCGCCGTAATATGCCGGCATCGTCTGACCTTCACGAACCATATTTTTCAGGCGAAGCTCGACCGGATCCATCCCCAGTCTTCCCGCCAGTTCATTGACTGCACTCTCTACAGCAAAAATACCCTGAGTCGCTCCATATCCACGGTATGCTCCCGCTGACATGGTATTCGTATATACAACATCATAGGCGAAACGATGTGCCTCAAGAGAACCGTATAATGGAATAGATTTATGGCCGGACAGTCCTACGGTCGTAGGGCCATGTTCTCCGTAAGCCCCCGTATTGGATAACGTATATACATCAATCGCCCGAATTCTTCCGTCTTTGTCTGCCCCGATTTTCACAGAAACTTCCATCTCATGCCTCGGCGAGGACGCCGTCTGTGATTCCTCCCGGGTAAATATCATCTTGGATGCCTTCCCGGTCTTCCATGTCACAAATGCCGGGAAAATCTCCGCTACTACCGTCTGTTTTGCTCCGAATCCGCCACCGATTCTTGGCTTCATCACACGAATCTTTGATTTCGGTATTCCCAGTGCATTAGAGAGGATTCTGCGCGCATGGAATACGATCTGAGTGGAGCTGAGTACATTCAGCCGCCCGTATGTATCCATATAGCATACTGTCCGGAATGTTTCCATCATCGCCTGCTGATTCGCCAGCGTATGCCAGGTTCCTTCCACCACGACATCGCAGTCTGCAAGCACCTGATCCACATCTCCGTGACCGCTGCTTTCACATGCGCAGAGATTTCTCTTATTATCCGCACCGACCGGGCACAAGGATTTCCAGGTATCCTCCGGATGCACCAGAAGTTCATTGTCCTTTGCCTTACGGAAATCCAGAATCGCCGGCAGTACTTCATATTCCACTTTAATCATTCTGAGTGCCTGTTCCACACACTCCTCATTCGCTCCGGCAACGATCGCCACCGGGTCGCCCACATACCGCACATGTCTGTCAAGAATCAGGCGGTCATAAGGGCTGGGTTCCGGATAGGTCTGTCCAGCCATTGTAAATCTCTGCTGCGGCACATCTTCCCATGTATAAATATCTTCGATTCCCGGAACCCGCTTTGCAATATCTGTTTTTATATTCTTTACCATCGCGTTCGCGTGGGGACTTCTGAGCACCTTTACAACCAGACAGTCCTTCGGTGCCAGATCATCGGTAAATACCGGTTTCCCCTGAACCAGCGCCATGGCATCTTTTTTTCTGATCGGCTGACCAACTACCTGCATACGGCACCTCCCTGTTTCTTGTATTCTATAAATGCACGGATTCCTCTGAGCTGCCCCTCATATCCGGAACAGCGGCACAGGTTCCCTGCCAGATATTCCCGAATCTCATCATCCGTCGGATCCGGATTTTCCCGGAACAGCGCAATCGCATTCATGATCATTCCCGGATTGCAGAATCCACACTGCTCTGCCCCCTGATCTGCGATAAATGCTCCGAATTCAGCAGCTTCCTCCTGCAGTCCTTCCAGAGTCTGCACTGCATGTCCGTCCGCTCTTGCTGCAAGTACGGAACAGGAAAGCACCGGCTTTTCATCCAGAAATACGGTGCAAAGACCGCAATTGGAAGTCTCACATCCCCGTTTCACACTATAACATCCATGATTTCTCACAAAATCGATCAAAAGCAGATCCGATTTGATTTCTTCTGTCACTTTTTTCCCATTCAGCATCACACTAATCTGCATTTTGCCGTCCCCTTTCTTCCAGAAGTGCCAGGATTGCCCGTTTCAGCAGCACACCTGCCAAATGGCTCCGGTACTCGGCACTGGCACGCATATTACTTCCTGTAGGAATCTGTTCTGCCAATTCTTTCGCCATCTGCTCCGCCTCCAATTCTGTGCATCTTCCCTCTTCAATCGCCTTTTTCCATTCTTCTTTTAACGGAACGCAGATTGCTTTTGACGGTCTTGCTCCCACGACCGCTCTTGCCCCGCGATCATCCGCAGAAACAGCAACTGCCAGAACCGGAAAATCCGTCTTTACGTTTCTGTGTGAAAGATAGGCGTGAAGTCCCGGCTTCTTTTTCACGATCAGCCGCACCAGAATGTCGTTATCCTTCTCCATCTCCGCAAATTCTTCGAGCGGGATCACTCCGCCTTTATACAATTCAACATAGGTATCCAGAGCCAGAAAGCAAGTCAGTATATCGGAAAATCCAAATCTTCCGAAAATGCTTCCCCCTACAGTCGCCAGATTCCGGAACTGTACACCTACGATCGGTTTCACGCTCTCTCTGACAATTCCATGGCTCCATTCATTGAGTCCTTCATGGAGTTCAAGCTGACGCAGTGTAACCATACATCCGATCCGATATTCTTCCTCGTTTTCTTCAATCTGATCCAGCCCCAGTGCCGATAAGTCAATCGCTGTCTGAATCCTTGCATCGCTCATCTTCATCCAGAGCATTCCCCCGATGATCCGGTTCGTCTTTTTCTGGTTGAGCTGGTAAGCCTGCTCCAGACTTTCCGCCCTCACATACTCTTTGATTTTCAACATGTTCCAATCCCCTCCGTCTTCAGGTATTTCTCCTCTATCTGATGCAGCGCAACCATACCGCCGCATTCTTCACGCCTTTGCATGGCCTCCGCCAGTTCGTTTCTTGTCGAATCTTCCAATCTGTCTGTCTGATTGACCAAATAACGATATTCACAAACCACATTCTTCTTTTGTCCGTCCCTGCTGGTCAGCGCCTCGGCCATATGTACTACTTTAATCTGTTCATCCGGTTCACAACGAAAATATGCGCACGCAATATGGTATCTGTGGCACGCCTCTCTGAACGTTCTGCCGATCGCTCCTGCCCCTGCCACACCGATCACCATATCCGTCTTTGCCGGAATAACCGGCTCATGATCTGCCGGAAATTTCATCGGCAGCTGTCTGCTGCCATCTCCCTCCACCAGGACAATGTCATATTCTTTCAGCAATTCTCCCGGGAATTCTTCCGATATTCCTTTGATCTTTCCGTCTTCACACGGAATTCCA
This sequence comes from Bariatricus sp. HCP28S3_A7, assembly GCF_052066375.1. Lineage (NCBI taxonomy): Bacteria > Bacillati > Bacillota > Clostridia > Lachnospirales > Lachnospiraceae > Bariatricus > Bariatricus sp. HCP28S3_A7. The sequence goes on along the minus strand of NZ_JBQHSG010000021.1, from coordinate 14,110 downwards.
AGCGGGCGAAAACCGTATCTCCCCTCCGCCTGCATATGCGTGGTCGTCGTAACAGCCACTTTGTATCCCGCATCGGTCAGTTCTCTGGCAAGAAGATAGATCAATGTAGTTTTCCCGCCTGCCCCAACAACAGTGATCATGCGATGCTTCTGCGGTACGATCCGAAGCAGGCCGGTCAGTTCTTTAACTTCCGCCTTCATTCTATACGCCAGCCTTTTTACAAATATCATTCAGGCAACATCTGTCACAATACGGTTTCGTACGTGCTGTACAGACATCTCTGCCATGGAACACAAGCCGGTGACAAAAATCACTTCCTTCTTCCGGCGGAACCAGTTTCCAGAGTGCCATTTCTACTTTCTTCGGCTCCTTTATTCCGTCAACCAGACCGATTCTGTTCACCAGACGAATACAATGCGTATCCGTCACGATCGCAGGCTCACCGAACACATCCCCCATGATCAGATTGGCACTCTTTCTTCCGACTCCCGGAAGCTTCAAAATCTTATCAAAGTCCTTCGGAATCTTTCCGTCATACTCGTCTCTCAGCATTTTCATGCATGCACTGATATCCCTCGCCTTGCTCCGTCCCAGACCGCATGGCCGGACAATGGCTTCAATATCATCCACATCCGCTTCCGCAAGTGCTTCCACAGTCGGGTACTTTTTATACAGCCCTTCTACGACCACATTTACCCGGGCATCCGTACACTGCGCCGCAAGACGCACACTGACCAGAAGTTTCCAGGCCTCATCGTAATCCAACGTGCATCCTGCCTCCGGATATTCCTTCTTCAAACGCTCTATTACTTCTAATGTTAACTGTTTCTTTGTCATTTCTTCTGTAAACACCTCTTTCTGTGCCGATAAGTCAGGTCTCCCCGACTTCTTCATATCGACACATATATTGTTATTGTACCATTTCCTCTTAAATCAGTAAAGGAAAAGCCAATTACTCACAACATATAAAATCATACATCTGCCATTGATTTTTTTCGATATTTATGTATAATTATAGGGAAAGAAGTTGGATTTTCCACTTCTTTTATTGAATCTCGTAAACCCCTACATTTATTAAGGTAGGTATATTATTACTAGAAAAGAGGTTAAACGAAATGGCAGAAATCAATTTAAGCAAGTACGGAATTACCGGAACTACAGAAATCGTGTACAATCCTTCTTATGAGATGTTATTCGAAGAAGAGACCAAACCGGAACTTGAAGGATTTGAAAAAGGGCAGGAAAGCGAACTTGGTGCAGTCAATGTAATGACAGGTGTTTATACCGGACGTTCTCCTAAAGACAAATTTATCGTAGTAGATGAGAATTCCAAAGACACTGTATGGTGGACAAGTGATGAATATAAGAATGATAACCACCCTGCAACCGAAGAAACATGGAACGCAGTTAAGGATATCGCAATCAAAGAACTTTCTGATAAGAGACTTTTTGTTGTAGATGCATTCTGCGGCGCTAACAAGGACACTCGCATGGCTATCCGTTTCATTATGGAAGTTGCATGGCAGGCTCATTTTGTTAAGAACATGTTCATCCGGCCTACAGAAGAAGAACTGAAAGATTTTGAGCCAGACTTCGTTGTATACAACGCTTCTAAGGCAAAAGTTGAAAATTATAAAGAATTAGGCCTGAATTCTGAGACCGCTGTTGTATTTAACATTACAAGCCGCGAGCAGGTTATCATTAATACATGGTACGGCGGAGAGATGAAGAAAGGTATGTTCTCTATGATGAACTACTATCTGCCGCTGAAGGGCATCGCTTCTATGCACTGCTCCGCGAACACGGATATGAACGGTGAGAACACAGCTATCTTCTTCGGTCTTTCCGGAACAGGTAAGACAACACTTTCCACAGATCCGAAACGTCTCCTCATCGGTGATGACGAACACGGCTGGGATGACAATGGCGTATTTAACTTTGAAGGCGGATGCTACGCTAAGGTTATCAACCTTGACAAAGAATCCGAGCCGGATATCTACAACGCAATCAGACGTGATGCACTTCTTGAGAACGTTACATTAGACGCAGAAGGAAAGATCGATTTCAACGATAAGAGCGTAACAGAAAATACTCGTGTATCTTATCCGATCAACCACATTGAAAATATCGTTCGTCCGGTTTCTTCCGCTCCTGCAGCCAAGAATGTAATTTTCCTGTCAGCAGATGCATTCGGTGTTCTTCCTCCGGTTTCTATTCTGACTCCAGAGCAGACACAGTACTACTTCCTGTCAGGATTCACAGCAAAACTTGCTGGAACAGAACGTGGAATCACAGAACCGACTCCAACCTTCTCAGCATGCTTCGGACAGGCATTCCTTGAACTGCATCCGACAAAATATGCAGAAGAACTTGTTAAGAAGATGGAAGTAAGCGGAGCAAAGGCATACCTGGTTAACACCGGATGGAACGGAACAGGTAAACGTATCTCTATCCGCGATACCCGTGGTATCATCGATGCAATCCTGAACGGAGATATCCTGAATGCTCCTACCAAGAAGATTCCGTACTTCAACTTCGAAGTACCGACAGAACTTCCGGGCGTAGACACAGGTATCCTTGATCCACGCGATACTTACGCTGATGCTGCTGAATGGGAAGCTAAGGCAAAAGATCTTGCTGAAAGATTTATTAAGAACTTCGCTAAATACGAAGGTAATGATGCAGGAAAAGCTCTTGTTCCGGCTGGTCCGCAGTTATAATTCATTCCAAATTCTACAAATGGGGCTGTCGCATGACAGCCCCATTTTTCTCACGATACGTTTCCTATTCCGCATCTACATTCTTTTCTTCTACTTTTTTAATATCCATATCTTTCGGCAAAATCAGGCTCAGGATAATAGAGACCACAAATACAACCGCCACAACATTTTCCGCAAAGACCGTCTGTACAACTTTCGGAAATACACTCCAGATTGCATTTTCACTTGCAGAAGTAAATCCAATACCGATTGCCAGTGAAAGTGCCGCTATCGTGGTATTTCTTTGATTGAATCCGCATTTAGCGATCATCTGAACTCCCGAAACCATGATAGTTCCAAACATCATCAGTGTACATCCTCCCAGAACCGCGTCAGGAAGCGATGCGAAGAAATTACCTACCGGCGGCAAAAGTCCTGCCAGGATCATGCAAACCGCCCCGGTCATGATCGTAAAACGGTTTACCACTTTTGTCATAGCAATCAGTCCTACATTCTGTGAAAAAGACGTTACCGGCGGACATCCAAAGAGCGCCGAAACGGAAGAGGCATATCCGTCACATGCCAGAGAACCGGAAATTTCCTTTCCTTCAATCTCACGATTCAGACCTCCTGACACCATTGCAGATGTGTCTCCGATCGTTTCCGCTGACGATACCAGGAAAATGATGCATACGGAAATAATTGCTCCCAAATGGAATTCCGGTTTGAACGGAAGCAATGTCGGAAGTGAAATAAATCCCCCGGACATGATAAGACTCAAATCAACTTTATGTAAGAAAATCGCCAGAATATATCCCACGGTAAGCCCTGCAAGCACCGATAACTGCTTTAAATAACCTTTTGCAAATATATTCCACAGCAAACAGGTTACTAATGTCACAGTACCCAGTATCAGATTCTGTATTGATCCAAAATCGTCTGCATAACCGCCTCCGAAGGATCTCGTTCCTACGGTAAACAGGGAATATCCTATGGCTGTTACCACAGTAGCCGACACAATCGGAGAAATGATCTTTCTCCAGTATTTTGCCAGAAGTCCCAATGTTCCTTCAAAAACACCGCCGATCAGTACTGCCCCGATCACTGACGGGTATCCGTAGCCTGCCGCAACTGTACTGAGAACGGTTACAAATGTAAAACTGACTCCCATTACAATCGGGAGCCTGGAACCAATCCTCCACACCGGATATAGCTGAATTAACGTTGCGATACCTGCTACAAACATGGCATTTTGTAAAAGCATCGCTATCTGCTCCTGGCTCAATGCCGGTTGTGCCGCTCCCGCAATAATGGTAATCGGTGCAAGATTTGACACAAACATTGCCAAAATGTGCTGCAGTCCGAACGGAATCGCCTTGCTCACCGGAACCCTTCCATCCAGCTTATAAATATTGCTGATACTGCACTCCTTTGTACTCCCTCGCATCACATTTCCTCCTTATTTAAAATTATGGGTAACTGTTCAGAGCCAACCTCGAAAACACTCCGTGTTTCCTCAGTGTGGCGTATCCGCCAAATAGATTTGTACAAAAAAGTGCTCACGAATGCAAGCATTCATAGCCCTTTTTTTGACAAATCTGCTTGGCCCTGAACAGTTACAAATTATGTATAAATATTACAGAAAAAAAGCCCAGAAACATAAATTTCTGGGTTTTTCCTTAAAGGCGCCAACCAGATTTGAACTGGTGATAGAGGTGTTGCAGACCTTTGCCTTACCACTTGGCTATGGCGCCATATTCAATTCAGAGCTTACGCTCAATGACTCCGACGGGAATCGAACCCGTGTTACCGCCGTGAAAGGGCGATGTCTTAACCGCTTGACCACGGAGCCTTATTTATTTCTCATCAGCCGTTCACCCGCTGACAAAAGATATATTAACACAGCTTAAAAGTTTTTGCAAGTGTTTTTTTTATTTTTTTATTTTATTTTGTAGAAAGAAATCTGGTTATGAAGCAGAAAGTTTCACTGCCGGATTCCTTCTGCTCCATCTCTTGATTCTTGTTATTCAGACTCGTCCACAGCCCAACGGTCAAGCTGTTTCATAAATTTAACATCTTCAGAAATCACGCGAACCGGTTTTTTATAATCAATTGCCATCAACCCCAAAACAGACTTTCCATCAGCAATCTGGTTATCCATCGTATGTACACCGATATCCATTGGCGAAGAACACGCCAGGTGCATAAAATCTCTAAGATCATTAGATGTATTTAACATAATTTCCCTGATCATTTGACTACCTCCTTCTCACATTTCCATTATCCGAAGTGAGTATAGCATTTTTATATCCAAAATATAATATCCAATATCACATATTTTTTTGTGCTTTTTTGAATAATTTCTTCGTCTTATTTTACATATTTCCACATTTTCAGCGCTATACAAAGTTCTTCTTTCTCTTTCGCTGCTTCTTCAAAATCGGCGCCGCTCATTACAATATCAATTGCCTGACGCATGGCTCTTGCTCCTGCTGCTGCGCCTCCCGGATGGCCCTGCACTGCGCCGCCTGCCGCGAGCACAATATCTTTCCCCACTTCTCCAATATATTTCTCTACCATACCCGGATGCACGCCTCCGCCGCTTTCTTATATTCACGCACTCTTTCCTCGGGTTTGCTATAAGGAGGATTTCCCAGAAGCTCGTCATCTTTGATAAAATCTACTCCTCCCAATGCCGTTTCATAGAAAATCCTTGCTCCCTCTTTCGGGGTAAGCCCTGTACAGGGTTTGATCATATTCAGCAAAATATGTCTTTCCTGAATGCCTGCAAATTTACGGATTCCTTCAATCCCATATGACGGTCCTTCAAATTCAGACGCATATTTTTCAGGGAATTCAATATCCAGCAACTTTACCTGTGCTGAAGTTGACGCATCATTTCCCAGAAGGGACGTAATCATAAGCGGCAGATCTGTACTGAAATTTACAGCCGGATAGGCAATCTGAATGATATATTCTCTTTCGTTCGTATCGATCTGTGTCGCAAGATCCAATGAAGGAACATCAAAAATATTGACCACTTTCCCCATATATTTTTCACGAATTTCATCTGTAATACCCGGAATTGGGATCCAGGTTCCAATCGTCTGCCCAATCGCCAGCGTCGACGCTTTTTTGAAAACATCCGTCTCTTTCGGGAGTTTAATGTAATAAGTTGCAATCACATAATTCTGTTCGCGGATATTTTCTGCTAATGTGTATAATACCGAATCCATTTACGGCTCCTTTCCCAGTCGAAGTTTACCTCCGTCCAATTCTTCTTCCAATTTCCAAAGGACAAAAGATTTTGCTCTCTATGGAAATGAGTTGCATATAGAGCAAAAGAAAGAGCCCAAGTGCCGCTCAGACACTCAGGCTCTTCCGTCCTTATACTATAATTCTGCTTTACTACTATGCGTTTTCATGAAAATACACATCGGAATAATAAGGAATATTCTCCGCTCTGCTTTTCAAATTCTGTTGCAGCAAACGATAGATCAGTTCGCTGTCTCTTCTCTTCAATGCATCCAGATAGCTCTGATGCTCCGCGATCATCTTCTCCCTTGATTCCTCACTGTCCAGCAATTTCTGTCCGTAGATCAGTTTAAAGAAGGAAAGATTATCCCATAATGATTCAATCATAACACAAATACGATCCAGCTGACTTGCCTTGTATATAGAGAAATGATACAAACGATTCTGCTGGTACACTTCCACCGCATCAAGTTCTTTTCCACGTACAATACGCTTATATTCCTCCTGGATCTCACTTAAATGCCGAATCTCCTGATCCGTGATCTTCTCGCAGGCATATTTTGCAGCAATCGGTTCCAACGCTGTTCGTGCTATATAAATCTGCCTTACATCTTCCTTCGTAAGTGTCACCAGTCTTGTTCCTGCATACGGAATAGATTCTGCCAGGCCCTTCTTCTCCAGATTACTGAGTGCTTCGCGGATCGGCATCCTGCTTACTCCCAGCTGGGTTGCCAGTTCCTCCGTATTCAGCTTATCTCCCATCGAAAGCTTGCCACTCATGATCCATTCCATAAGCTTATCCAGAACCAGATCCGGCAGCTTACTGTGCTGAAGAGTATCTGTGTTCAAATCATTCATTGTCATACGCATATTAGTTCTCATTTAGCTTTCACCTATAGTCAGATTTACAAGCCAAGCTTTGATACGGCCGCCTTTAATATAGCCACTTGTGCGGTCTCTTCGATTAATTCTGCATTATGTTCCGCATTGATTGCGTCTTTTCCAACTGCTACGAGCCCGTGATCTACCAGTAAAAATGCCGGCAGGTCAGGATTCTCTTTATATATCTCTTCTACCATTGAGAAATATTCCGGCTTTACCATGGCCGCCGGTACATTCAGAGTAGGAATATCTGCACAAATTTTTAATTTAGAATGCCATGTAGTTCTGGGAAGTGGTTTTTCCGTAGATGCCCATGCAATCGAATACGGTGAATGTGTATGAACAACGGCATTCACCTCCGGGCATATCCGATACAGCAACCCATGTAATAAAGCTTCTCTTGTAGGTTTACCCTCTCCTTCAACCAGATTTCCATCGAAATCGGTAATTACAAACTTATCTGGCGCACAATCCGCAAAAGAACCCCCGCTGGCCTTTACAATCATCAAGTCTTTCCCCGGAACTCTCGCACTTACATTTCCACCGCTGCCAGTCTGTATACCTCTAGTATAAGCTCTTTTTGCAGCTATGACAAGTTCCTCTGCTATTTTTTTTACATCTTCTGTCATATTTTCCAATCCTTTCTAGTTTACTTTTTACTACAATATGTTGCTATATTCTGCATCTAATACTGTATTTCGTCTCCGATAACACCTCTTTCACGGAGCTCATCTATCATTTAATGCGCTGCCTGGATTCCCCATTCTTTCGTATCGAGATTGCCCGGAACCGTAATAATCTCTATGTTCTCATTGCCGTTTTCTCTCATGGCACGAAGAATCGTATCGTCTACTTCTTTATAATACAGTTCCTCGCCTTCTCTTGTGTTATGGCGCATTCCATCCGTAGGAAGCAATAATTTGACCGGATAATCGATTCTCTGCATTCGCTGTGTCATCCTCTTTGCAACCCCTTCAGCTTCATCCGGCAGAATCTTGATATGCGCCATGGTCGCATTATGGAGCATATATACACGTTCCTCCATTCGGGGCGGGAATTCATTGACTGCAAAATCCACAAAATCCAGTCCTCCCGTACTCACGACAAGCGGTACTTTGTTCTCAACACTCTTCACGAGACGGTATTTCGCATCCTCGCCATAGGAGAATCCGCCTCTTCCGATCTTATCTTTGAAATATTCGGAAGTGATCTCGTGAACCGTAAGATCCAGTATTCCATCAATCAGGCCGTCTGCCGCCATCTGTTCCATAATGGAGCCGCCAACACCCGTTGAGTGGAAACCGATCACTTCTACTCCAAGTCGTTCCAGTTCATCAACCGCTGCGCAGGCTCCTGTGTTGGTGATTCCCATCAGCGTTATTCCCACGACAGGCTTTTTCCCTTTTTGCAGGATCTTATCCGCATGCTTTACCATTCCAACGCAACATGCACAGGCATTGGCCATGATCTGTTTTGTTACCATATTCAGCCCGGTAAAGTCACAAATCGATGGAATCACAACGATATCCTTATCACCGACCACCAGATCAAACGTCTTTTTCCCGCATGCTACGGTCGTAGCCATAACTTTTGGAAATCCAACCGGAAGCCTCTTCATTGCATTGGTTGCCATAACCGTATTTTGCAGACCGCCTGCAGACAAGATTCCGTCAATTTCTTCTTGAGACTGACTGCGACCGTATTCAATGCAATGGATTCATCCAAAGCCAGTCCTTGTTTCTTTCGGTCCTCACTCACAAGACCGATACCGAGTTTTGTTGCCTGAATCGGAGATTTTGGTAAAACTTCATCGCCTTTGATATAAACTTTTCCTGATTTAATCGGGAGAATTCCGTAAAGGAGCTCTGCCGTCTCAGTACGTCCCGCTCCTACAAGTCCGGCTATACCGACAATTTCCCCTTTCTTAAGAGTCAGATTCACATTCTTTACTTTACCGTGATAGTCACAAAGATTTTCAGCTCTAAGCGCAATACCATCATGTTTATTCTCTGTACGGACATATACCTGGGAAACATCTCGTCCAACCATCATGTTAACCAGTTCTTCATTCGTACAATCATTTATGCCAACGGTTTTAATCTTCACTCCATCCCTAAGGATTGTAATCCTGTCTCCGATCAGCGGAAATTCCTGCATTCTGTGAGACACATAGATAATACCGATTCCTTCCGATTTTAATCTGTGAATCTGCGCAAAAAGTGAATCAACTTCTCGTTCTGAAAGTGTTGCTGTCGGTTCATCGAACACCATAACACGCGGTTTAAAAGACAGTGCTTTCGCAATCTCTACCATCTGCTGTTCAGCCACACTCAAATTCTTCACATAACTCTTAACATCAATATATTCACAATTTAAAGACTTAAGCAGTTCCCGGGCTTCATCCTCCATCCTCTTATGGTCAATCAGCCCCAGTTTCGTCTTGTATTCTCGATTTAGAAAAATATTCTGTGCCACACTGATATATGGAACCAGTGTAAATTCCTGATACACCGCAACAATTCCCTTTTCCAGTGCATCTTTTGTTCCATTAAATTTAACTTTTTCGCCTTCGAAGGTAATCTCGCCTTCCTCCGCCTTGTACGCGCCAAGTATTACTTTTGCCAAAGTACTTTTTCCCGCGCCGTTCTCTCCAACAAGAATATGTACCTCACCTTCCCTAAGATCAAAATCCACATTATCAAGTGCTTTCATTCCAGGGAATATTTTTGTAATATGGCTTGCTGTCAAAATCGTTTTGCTCATTTTTTCACCTCTTCGCTTCTCTTTTCCGAATCGTATTCCTTTTTATTCATCCCCGCGGAAATCCACGGGGATGAATGGGTGAAATCTCTAAACACAAATTCTTATTATACAATGAGAGTTCTTATTGAACTACCTTCCACCAAGCTACATTTTCTTTGTAATCTGCTATTGTATCTTTCGTAATAACCGGATCATTTGATGCTGTCGGGAATGGAATGAATTTGCCTTCCGGTTCTGTACCGTCATTCAGGTATTTCACAGCATATGCACATGCAATATATCCAGAACCATATGGGTCTGTATTATATGTAGCAAACATTTCGCCTGCCTCTACAGCATTTGTCGCATCTACGCTGCCGTCAAAACCAGCAACCAGCACATCTGTCATTCCTGCGGCTTTCAGTGCCTGAAGTCCACCAAGTGCACTTTCATCGTTACAACCGATAATACCCTGAACATCTGTATATTTCTGAAGCAGGTTCTCTGTTACAGACATACCTTCTGTTCTCTTGAAGTTAGCAGTCTGTGAAGCAACAATTTCGATATCCGGATATTCAGCAAGAGCTTCTTTGATACCTTCCAGACGTTCAATTGCATTGGCTGCTCCCGGAGGGCCCTCAAGAATAATGATGTTACCTTTTCCACCAAGTTCTTCTGCCATTTTTTTCGCAATGGTATAACCGGTTTCTTTGTAATCAACACCTGTTCTTAAGAATGTATCCTCTGATGCCGGTGTACCAATCGTAAGTACAAGAATTCCTGCTTCCTGTGCTTTTCTTACGCCCGGCATGATTCCATTAGAGTCTGCACAATGAACGATGATGACATCCATATCCTGCTGAATCATGTCTTCCATGATCTTTACCTGCTCTTCTACGCTGTCTGCAGTAGACGGTGCCTGAGTTACGGCCTCAAATCCCATATCTTCTCCGGCCTTCTTAACACCTTCAGACTGAGCAACCATGTAAGGATTGGTCGTATTCTTTGCAATATAACCAATTTTATACTCTTCTTTTGCCTTAACATCTGAAGTGATCTGAGCTCCGATTCCCTTTACCGGGAGTTTGTCTGCATCAACTACAGTAGCCGCCTCTCTTTCCCCTGATGAGGTGTTCTCTTTTGTCTCAGTTTTCTCAGCCGTTGTTCCTTCTCCGCCGCTCTCCTTAGTCGGTGTGCTGCAACCCGCAAAAAGCGTACATGCAAGCGTTGTTGCCAACAAAATTGATACTAACTTTTTCTTCAACATTTTCTTCCTCCTTTTCTTTTGTCCGATTCGTTTGGATATCGGATATTGGATACAATCTTGTTGTACTTAATATAGCACCTATGGTTTTGTATGTCAATATTAAATAGGTATTTTCTCTTTTTAGCTCATATTTTTATCTATTATTCACAAATCATTTCAGAATTTTCTGTAAATATTTTCAATTGTCACTTTTTTGACAAATAGACATTTTCCACAACCACACCTTATAGCTACTGTTATATTTTAAATCTGCATCTTTATTTTTCCTCTTAATCACGGCATTTTCTGCCATGTACAATTTTACCAATTGGATATTTTATCCAATCTACTTGTATTTATGAAATATTTACATCTTTCGTACTAGAATTTCTTGTTTTCCTTATTTCCTTGCGGTATAATGTTCTCTACATAAAGGCATATTGGTGCTTTATGTAATATCCCTAAAGGGAATAAATAAAAGGAGACTTTAACTATGAAATATGTATGCGATGTTTGTGGTTGGGAATACGACGAAGAACAGGGATATCCGGAAGGTGGAATCGAACCTGGAACCAAATGGGAAGATATTCCTGAAGATTTCGAATGCCCACTCTGCAATGTAGGAAAAGATCAGTTTTCAGAAGCATAAAAATAACGACGGTTCTAATAATTAGAACCGTCGTTATTTTTTAATTTTTATTTCCGGATCAATTCCAGAAGTTTTTCTTTCGGCTGTGCTCCCAGTGTCTGAGCTATAATTTCTCCATTCTTGAATACAAGAAATGTAGGTATTGACATGACCCGATACTGTCTTGCAAGTTCCATCTGCTCATCCACATTCACTTTGCATACCTTAATATCCGTCTGCTCTTTCGCCAGCTCTTCTATAACCGGCAACATCATCTGGCAGGGTCCACACCATTCTGCCCAGAAATCCACCAACACCGGTTTATCTGCTTTTAAAACTTCCTGCTCAAAATTTTCTTTTGTTAATACAACTGCCATCTTATTACTCCTTTTCTTTATAAAATTTTCATTATAGAACTGTCTTGTGTATTTTCTGACTTCGATGCCAATACCTTTCTTTCAATATCAGCAACTGTTAGCTTTTCCATATACTCTCTGCACAATTTATTTATGTCCGAAGCCATTTCATCTATGATTTTAGCCATCCCACTACAGATCATACACTCTTTATCCGCATTCCCCGAAGTCCATGTTGCTTTCACAAATTCTGTTCCAAGTGCTTCTCCTACACTTTGAAGCGTACAATCCGCTCCGTCCCTGCAGAGACGATAGCCTCCGCTTGCACCTTCTTTCGTGTCTACAAGACCGGCTTTTTTTAGTTTTCCCATCACTTTTCTAATACATACCGGATTCGTACAAACATTCTCAGCCAACACATCACTTGCAACTACTTCCTGCTTATGATATAGAAAAACAAGAGCGTGCACCGCAATTATAAATTCACTATTCATTGTCTTCTCCTCTTCGCTTCCCTATCTGATCTGCCGACTCTATCGTCTGTAAAACAATGCTCTCCATCATATCGCCGGTAAGCGCACCACTTACATAACCATATACATTCCCATTTACATCTATCATAAATGTCGTGGGAAATGCCGTAATTCCATAATTCGAAAGAATTTCACCGCTTTCATCAAAAAGTATGGGGTAAGTCCATCCGTTTTCATTCATGAAACCGGCAATTTCTTCTTTACTAATATCGTTATTATTAGGGTGTCCCTCAGTTTTGGGATTTGCCACACCAAGCACGATTACATCTTCTGTATTTTCATTGTATTGTTCGTAAAGTTTCTGTATATCCGGCATTTCACTTTTACACGGCCCGCACCAGGTTGCCCAGAAATTCAAAAAAATAGTCTTTCCACGATAATCTGACAGCGTATGTTCTTTCCCATATTGATCCATCAATATAAAATCAGGTGCCTTAATCTGCTTATGAACTTCTTCATCTTCCTCATCATTCTGCATTTCTTCTGAATCCGAAGTCTGCCGAGTCTCCTCTGTTGTCGAATTTTTACTTTCAAACGAAGAAGCCAGATGACCCATCACGCCGTTTAACCATCCAGTCAGTGTCATAACTCCCATCACGATAAGAAGTACTGCTCCTATTTTCACAGTATATTTGACAATACTTCCATGATTTCTAAAAAACGTAAGCAATGTTCCGGTAAATATCCCTACCAGAAGAAACGGTACAACAAACCCGAGAACATAAACACTGATCAGAACAAATCCCTGTTTCATTGTTGTGGATGAACCTGCCATTAATAGCACCGCTGATAGTGTGGGGCCAACACAAGGTGTCCATGCAAAGCTGAATGTAAACCCCAAAATCAAAGCAGTGATTGGATTCATCGTCCATTTGTCCCATCGTATATTCAATCGATGTTCCCGCTCCAATGTCTTAGATCTTCCGAATATACCCAACTGATATGCACCTAGCAAAATCATAATTCCCCCGCTAAGACGTGCGAACCAGATCCTGTTATCTTTTAGGAACTGTCCGAGTACCGAAAATCCTAGTCCTAACACATAGAAAGCAGCTCCTATTCCAAACACAAAGCATACCGTATGAAGAAACACTTTCTTTTTCGGATAAACCATCCGGCCCTGCTCATCAACGTTTAATGTTCCACCTGCAAGATATCCAATATACAAGGGTACAAGAGGAAACACACACGGAGATAAAAAGCTCAATACCCCTTGTATAAATACAGTAAATACGGGAATTCCTGCTTCAAATGTTAAATTCATATATCTCCTTTCTAATCTGTAATCCATATTATTACATTTATTACTGTAACAATATCACATACAGTTAGACCTGTCAATATATCATTTGTTATAATAAAAAAACTTCCATAAACATCTCTGTCTATGGAAGTCATCTTAGCTCCCCGAGTTGGGTTCGAACCAACGACCCTTCGGTTAACAGCCGAATGCTCTACCGCTGAGCTATCGAGGAATACTCTAATATTATAGCACTTTCTTCATTTTTTTCAAGTGCTTTTTGAAAATACTTTTATGTACCTTCAAAACCACATACAAAGTTTTATCTCTCCATCCATTTCTTTCCTATCCTACCATTTCAAACTTACTTTCCGCGGAAACCATTCCTGTAAGATCCGCTCCGGATGCAAGCATCCTCCCCGTCTCTTCCACTCATGCTTTTCCGCTTCTTGCCTGTTTGCTCAGGTTATGCCCTCGACCGATTAGTAACAGTCAGCTCCATGCATTACTGCACTTCCACCTCTGCCCT
>NZ_JBQHSG010000020.1:0-41096 GCF_052066375.1 Bariatricus sp. HCP28S3_A7 | reverse complement strand
AGAACCGCGGGGCACGCGGGGATAGCTTATTGATACTTAGCCCTATCGGGTTATTGAGTAAGAAGCCCCTACTTCAAAGCTTTAGGGCTTAAGTAGTGGGAGCATGTCACAAATCATCCATTTAAGGTCAAAGAAGATGAGGCTATGGCTCAGCTCATGGAAAGCATTGAGCGATATGGAATTATGAATCCGTTGATCGTGATGCCGACGAGAGAAGGAGTATATCAGATCGTTTCCGGACATCGAAGAAAGTATTGTGCCGAGAAGCTTGGATATACTCAGGTGCCGGTAATCATCCGATACATGAAAGAGGATGATTCAATTATCTCCATGGTAGACTCCGTGCGCCCGTAAGGCGCTTGGGGTGGACACCCAAGCGGCGTGGGTCATTATGATTTTGCTCTGAGAAAGCAATAAGAAAAATTATCAAGTGTGAAAAACACAATCTTATCGCCAACAACTAACCTCGAGTGGAAACATAAAGGGGACAACAGCACGTTTGTAAAGGCACAAGTCAGCGAAGCTTCCAAGCTGCGACTGAGTGTCGAGGCGAAAGGTACTATATGAGGATGAAGGCTACACTGCTTGAAGGAAAGTCAGAGGCTGGAGCTAACCATCTCCACACCGAAGGGAAGATGTTACGGTGGTGCATTGGCGGATTAGTATTTTGCTGTCTGCAATCCGTGGGATAATCGATGCAAGCTAGCCATAAGTAATGGAAAATGACGAAAACTCCCATACCGACAATAGTACAACTTATCATAATGATGCTAAACGGGGATTACCTAAACTGAAATGCCCATGGGCTATGAGTAATGCCGAAAGGTGATAAATCTCAAGTGTAAAAAGCAAGAGAGATGACTCTGAATATTCAGCATGGTAACGGAGCCGTCGTAGTAGTCCGCGGACCTTGGATTGACAAGGATAGCCGTAAAAACCATTCATCTTGGAATATAGCATGTATAAGACCTTTGGACTTAAATATCAAAAGAGCGTTTACAAGATACAGAGAAAATACCGTTCCGGTATGGCTGCTCCTTGCTTTTAACGGAGTATGTGTCAGCGCAGTCGTGAATCTCTACTGCGTGGCAAAGGGACTTGCTGGTCTGCTTCTTGGAGCAATGCTTGTGTGTACCTTTATCTGGTACCGCACCCGGTTCATGAACTATATCCTTTTGGGAGTTGCTGAATTCATGCTGGCAGGAGTATTGGCTGCAGGAGCATTTATCCTGGCACTTGTAACAGAAGCAAGAGACGGTGTAGGAAGATTTATTATCGGAGGTTGAGAAGATGAGAAAAGAAAAATATATTCAGTTGCCGCCAATTCCAGAAGAACTGGATGGAAATGTCGTTCGTATGATTTGGGAATATACAAAACTTCCAGAGAAGGAACAGCAGTTTGTTTATGAGCAGTATAAAGTATTAAGCGATGATCCCAGAAACGAAAGTGATGTGGACGCTGTTTTAATTAAGCCTGATTATCCGGAAAATATAGAAGAATTCGGAAATAATATGAAGGCTGTCATTGCAGAATTATTCCGGGAAGCGGTAGGATTAGCCCAATATGTTTATGAGGAATGTTTTGTAAATGGTAAAGACGTAGAAGAAATTTTGAGTGATGATCCCAGAAAGACGGAAGCTATTCTTGCAACGTATATGCTGTTTTTGAATAATGGGAACGGAGATGTAGGGATGCCGTCATAATAATTCAATAACATATAATATCACCACAGAAGAATTCTGAATTTATAAACAAAAAGACTGTTCGCAATTACCGGACAGTCTTTTTTTTATGGACATGCTGTAGATTTAATTTACGATTGCGAGTACAATATATAAATAGATCAACATAGAGAAAATATAAAAATGAGGAGAAGATATGCAGACAAGGCAGGAGGCAATACAATATTGTCATTCATTTCAAGATGTATATGAAGATTATCCTTTTCATGATGATAACTGGTGTGTTATGCGTCATAAGGGAAATAAGAAAACATTTGCGCTTATTTATGATAAAGATGGTTATGTATGGATAAATGTAAAATGTGATCCGGAATGGAGAGAGTTCTGGAGAAATGCTTTTGAATCTGTTGTCCCGGCTTATCACATGAACAAAACACACTGGAATTCTATTATCCTGGATGCCTCTATTCCGAATAAAGATATCCAGCGTATGATTGGGGAAAGTTATGATCTGACGAAAGGAAAGAAAAAATGAGGATATTAGTAGATGCGGATGCCTGTCCGGTAGTGTCCATCGTAGAAAAAACAGCAAAGAAATATGAAATTCCGGTTGTTCTCTTATGTGATACAAACCATGTTTTATATTCAGATTACAGTGAAGTGATCACAGTGGGAGCCGGAGCCGATGCTGTAGATTTTAAACTGGTCAGTCTGTGCCAGAAGGGAGATATTGTTGTAACACAGGATTATGGTGTGGCTGCAATGATTCTGGGAAAAAGTGCTTACGGTATTCATCAGAGCGGTAAATGGTATACAAATGAAAATATCGACCAGATGCTGATGGAACGTCATCTGGCGAAGAAGGCAAGAAATGCAAAGAAAAAGCATCATTTGAAAGGTCCGGCAAAACGGACGGAGGAAGATGATCAACGATTTGAAGTATCTTTGGAGAAACTCATCTCAGTAGTAGATCGAAATCCCCTACTGAGACAAAATTAGAATGAGAATGAAAAAACCTCGCTATGGTAGAAATATAATATTGTTGATATAATCACTATATGGTTCGGAGGGATTGAAAAAGAGATAATATGACATGGAGGAATGAAAGATGGTAAAACCGATAATGAAAGATGTGTTCTTTCTGGGACAAAAATCAGAACCTGCTACAAAGGCAGATCTGCAGGTAGGAAAGGATTTACAGGACACTTTACAGGCAAATCGTGCCGGTTGTGTAGGTATGGCTGCAAATATGATTGGTGTGAAAAAGAGGGTGATCATTGTAAATATGGGATTCGTAGATGTTGTGATGTTTAATCCGGTTCTTCTGAGCAAGGATACTCCGTATGAAACAGAAGAAGGATGTCTGTCGCTAACCGGTGTGAGGAAAACAACACGATATGAAAATATCGAAGTGGAATATTATGATATGAATTGGAAAAAGCAGCGGCAGAAACTGAGTGGATGGCCGGCACAAATTTGTCAGCATGAGTTGGATCATCTGGAAGGAATTTTAATTTAAGAATATCAGATGGAATATGACTTCCGCTTCTTCAGGCGGTGAACAAGAAATATATATCAGTGGCGGGTGTCAATCCCCATCTGATATACGCTCCGCGAGGATGCGCAGGGATTCGGATTAGTGTTTTGTCTGCTTTGCAGACCCGAATCGAGGATCTGGTGGATGAGATGCTTGCAATCTTAAGTGACAGAGATGCAATCATTCAGAAAAAAGAGATGGAACATGCCCAGGCGGTGATCAATGAGATTTACAGAAATGGGTTGTAAAAAAGTTTAGTAATTATGGTATAAGAAAAATGATTCGAAGATTTGAAACAAGAGATCTGGATGAGATAATGGAATTATGGCTTCATGCAAATATAGAGAGCCATTCTTTTATAGAAGCAGATTACTGGAAAAAGAATTATGATATGGTCAGAAAATTGATTTCTGAAGCAGAAGTATTTGTGGCAGAAGAAAATGAGAAGATTCAGGGATTTATTGGTTTGACGGATACTTATATAGCCGGGATCTTTGTAAAGGAAAAAGAACAATCAAAAGGAATCGGAACAGAACTGCTTCGCACCGTTATGAAGTTAAAGGATCAATTGAATCTTAACGTGTATAAGAAAAATATGAGAGCGGTAGTGTTCTATCAGCATCGTGGATTTAAAATTGTGAATCAGAAAATAGATGAAAATACATCAGAAGAAGAATATACGATGGAATGGCATCGTCAAGCGGGAGGTAAAAATGAAGACAGTAATTATTTATGCGTCTGTACATCATGGAAATACAAAGAAACTGGTGGAGAAAATTGCAGAGGAATGCAAGGTTGATCTGATTGATGCCGTGCAGCAGCCAAAGGCAGATTTGTCGGATTATGACCGGATTGGTTTTGCATCCGGTATTTATTTTTCAAAATTTCATCAGACAATCTTAAAGTTTGCTTCAGAAAATCTGCCGGAAAATAAAAAGGTATTTATGATCTGTACTTATGGTGGAAATGCAGCTTATAAATCACTGGAAGTTATTTTGAAAGAAAAGAAAACGGACATTATTGGAAAATTTGGCTGTAAAGGATATGACACTTTTGGACCGTTTAAATTGGTGGGTGGTATTGCAAAAGGTCATCCGGATGAAAAAGATCTGGAAGCAGCGGTCTCCTTCGTGGCTGGATTGCAGTGATCAGAATGATAAGAAAATCGGGATTTGTGGAGGAGAGTAATTTGCTGGTATTAAATAAATTAGAGCGGTTGCTAACGGTATGTAAAGTCAAAAACATTGATGATATAGATTTAAGCAAGGAATTCTACTTCATTGGTAAAACAGATGAAGAAATTTCTCTTGTGTGTGAAACAAATGACGTTCCTGAAAACACAATAGAACGTGAAGATGGGTGGCGTGGTTTCCGTATTCAAGGAATTTTGGATTTTTCACTCATTGGCATTCTTTCAAAGTTGTCTGGAATACTTGCAGATAATGAAATTGGAATTTTTGCGGTATCTACATTCAACACAGATTATATTTTAGTGAAAGATGCGGATTTTGAAAAATCATTAGCTGTATTATTAAATGCCGGATATACAGTGATATAGATTTCAGATGCTTTAAACCCAAAGAAAATTATACGAGGAGTGAATTATTAGCATGAAAGTTCAGCATATTGCAATCGAAGGAAAATGTTTCTTTATCAACACTGATATGATTATCAGACGCAGTTCATACCCTTCTGATCTGCAGGAGTATAATATCGTATCTAAACTTCCAGGACTTGCGTGCAGAGGAGGAAGCTGCATTATTGATTCATATGGGCATTATTTGACAAAACCTGTCTGGGATAAAGAAACTATCATTTACGCAGAACTTGATATGAATTTGCCTGCCGCCTGCAAAATGGAGCATGATGCAATCGGACATTATGCCCGTCCGGATGTACTTGAATTAAAAGTCAATGAAAAATAACAATAAAAAAACACTAAAGAAATTGGCAATCCTTGTAATAGGTTCTATAATTGCGGCTTATGGAATTACACTTGCACTGTATGCTGGATTTGGCGGAGCTACGCTTGCGGTGCTGTGGCAGGGGATTGCAAGAACATTTCACATAAGCATTGGCACAGCATCTTTTGTTGTAGCATTGGGAATGATTTTGTTTGCGCTCATTTACGATAAAAGTCAGATTCATATAGGAACTGTGTTGTACCAGATTGTATACAGTACCTGTGTAGATTTGTTTGCTAACTGCCATATTTACAGTACCTATAAGTGGATCAATTTTTTAATTATGTTGTTAGGAGTGGTTTTGTTTGCTGTCGGAACAGGACTATATGCGTCGGCATCCCTTGGTAGAGGCTCCTATGAGGCAGTCACTTTTGCTTTAGCAGAAAAAAATCACTGGCAGATTAAATTTGTCCGAATGGCATTGGATATTTTGGTTGTTGTTACAGGTGTTTTGTTTGGCGGAAAGTTTGGTGTATGCACGCTTATTACAGTTATCATTTCAGGCCCAATTATCCAATTTGTTAATGCGAAAGCAAAACAAGTTTTAAAGATATGATAGTAAAGAAACATACAACTTAGAAATTGGAGGGATAGATTTCTATGATTATCAGATATGCAGAAGAGAAAAATTTTATAGAATTGCGACAGTTTTATGACGGTATGTGTAAAGTTTTGAGCGGAAAAGATTTTCTGCCGGAGGGAGATAAAGGTGGTTTCCCTCCAGATGAAATGATCAAAGATGCAATCAAAGAGAGAAATCAGTTTATCGGTATTGAAGATGGTCGAATTGTTGCGGCGTATATTATGAATCATGATCGTGATGAGGCGTATCACGCAGTTAAATGGCTTATTGATGCAAATGATAACGAGACAGTAGTTCTTCATGCCTTGCGTGTCCTTCCGGAATATGGGGGTCGTGGATACTCGAAGCAGTTAGTTCAACACGCAATAGACACAGCAAGGGAAAGAAACCTTAAATCAATTCGTCTTGATTGCATAGAGGGAAATGATATTCCACAGAAAATGTATATGTCGTTTGGATTTAAGTATGTGGATAAGGTTGAAATCACATATGTTGATATTGGAGTACCGAGGAAGTTCCTCTTATATGAGTTTGTACTCTAATCAAGACATAATAACAGTTATATCTTGAACATTGTACAAACAAATTCCAGTTTGCCGAATAAATTTGCTGATCAAAAGGGATCATTTCTTACCAGCGCGATACACTCAGAGCGTGACATCAGAAATGGTGTTACGATCCGTTTATTTCGTTATGTGGTGTTCGCTGCGCGATTGACTCAGAAGCTATAAAACGGACACATTCAGCTGAATAATTTGCCTATCAGGAAAATGAAAGATAATGTAGAATGAATATGTAAGCCGAGGAGGATACCTTTATGAATATAGAAGCGCAATTTAATTCAATAGCTAAAGAATATGATTGTAATCGTAAAAAGTTCATTCCATGTTTTGATGATTTCTATGAAAATTCAACAAAATTTGTTCTTTCAAGTATAAAGAAGCCAAAGGGAGTACTGGATTTAGGGGCAGGAACAGGTTTGCTGTCTTTTTACTGGTATGAACAATGCCCGTCAGCGGAATATATATTGGTTGATATAGCTGACGAAATGTTTGATGTATCGAGAAAGAGGTTTTTTGGATTAAATAATGTCGCGCATATAATAATGGATTATACAAAGACACTTCCTGAAGATGATTTTGATGCTGTTATATCAGCATTATCCATTCATCATTTGGATGATGCTCAAAAAGAGAAATTGTTTATAAAGATTTATGACATGCTGCCAGAGGATGGAATATTCGTGAATTATGATCAGTTTTGTGCGGATACACCTGTGATGAATGACTTATTTGATACATATTGGGAGAGTCAGTTGTATTCCAGTGGATTGACTGAACGGGATATCGAATTATGGAAAGAACGAAGAAAATTAGATAAGGAGTGTTCTGTAGAAACAGAAATACAAATGCTGGACAGATGTGGATTTTCAGAAGTCAAGTGCATCTATTCTTATCACAAATTCTCTGTCATTATGGCATTTAAGTAATTATTATGATAACTACAGATTCCATATTTCAGATCTGAATCTATAGGAAGTTGATTGATTAAAATGTTAATCATGCCATATGGCTTGATTATAAAAGCAAAGATAAAAACGCAATGTGCATTGAAAAAATGTGCTAGAGCTGGTAGGTAGCCCAGCCGTCCTATTTTAATAGGGTAAGTAACCTGCCCCTCCGGGTTGTCCATTCTTTGTTCAACAAATATTTAGGAGGGATTCTTATGGACAAAGTAAATGGAAAACTGACAGTATACTTTGAAGAGCCTTTTTGGGTGGGTGTATTCGAACATATTGAAAATAGCAGGCTGACTGTAGCAAAGGTGACTTTTGGTGCAGAGCCGAAGGTTTATGAAATTCAGGAATATATTCAAAGATACTATTTCAGTTTGAAATTCAGTCCGGCTGTTGATACTGTTGTAAAGGAGACAAAAAGAAATCCCAAAAGAATACAGCGCGAAGCGAAAAAACAGATGCAGGAAACAGGCATAGGAACAAAATCGCAGCAGGCGTTGAAGTTACAACAGGAACAAAATAAGCAGGAGCGTAAAGTGAGAAGCCGCGAGAAGAGAGAAGCGGATCAACTGCGAATGTTTGAACAAAAACAGCAAAAGAAACGGGAAAAGCACAAGGGGCATTAGTGCCTCTTGGCTTTTTTCTCATATTGGGACTATTTGAAATGAAATATATGATTTTGATGGTAAATTTTTATGTAAGGAATGATAATGGATTTATATAACAAAATCGGAGAATAAAACCTATGGAATTTAGACTGGGAACAATGAATGATTTATAGAATATATGCAACTTGGTAGCGGCGGCAATCGAAACGATGGAAGAACAGGGAATTCACCAATGGGATAAGGTGTATCCGACAAGGGAGGATTTTGCCAATGATATTGCCAACGGTACTCTATACACAGTAGAGGAATAGGAAAAATCGTATTAAATCATATAGAAAATCAACTTCAGAATATAGGGTTTGAATCTGTGCGTCTGGATGTGTTTTCGGAGAATCCGTATGCAATCAGCCTGTATAAAAAAAGCGGATACAAAAGGTGTGGATATGCAAATTGGCGAAAAGGGCGATTCTGGCTGATGGAGAAGAAGTTGTAGGAAATAGAAAACTTCTGGTTTTTAGAACTCGAGAGATCGGAATTTGCGGAGAATAATAATCACAGAATGAGAGGCAAAAAATATGGAATTAAAATTTTGTGCAAAAGTTCTTCAAAATGAGAATATGGATGCCGCCTATGTAGAGGTTCCTTACGATATCAAAGAGCTTTTTGGAAAAGGTCGTTTGTTGGTAAATGCTACATTTGACGGTATTCCGTATCGTGGACAAGTGGTAAAAATGGGAACTCCGTGTTACATCATCGGTGTTACAAAACAGATACGCAAGCAGATTGGCAAGAGTTTTGGAGATATGGTTGAAGTGGTTCTTCATGAAAGAGACAGTGAGAAAAGCCCAATGTGGCAATGTCCCAAATGTGGTAGGGAGTTTTAGAAAAAAGGGCAAAGTCATTACTGCGGTGAAAAGCCAAAGTCGATTGATGAATATATCCTGAGCCAGGATGAGGAGAAACAGGAAGATCTGCGCTATATCCGTCAGATTCTTCGCAGCGCATTACCGGAAGCGGAAGAACGCATTTCATGGAGTATGCCGACCTACTGGAAAGGTCATAACATTGTTCATTTTGCTGCTTCGAATAAACACATCGGCTTGTATCCGGGCCCTGCAGCAGTCGAAGAATTTGCTGAAGCATTGAAAGGGTATAAGACGGATAAAGGAACGATTCGCATTCCGTACGGCAAGGTCGATGCAGAGTTGATAAAAAGAATTGTCTTGTGATGCTGCGAAACCGGAAACCATGCATGAGGAGGAATATCATGAAGCAGATAGAAGAGATCATACGAAATACAACAGAAGAAGAACAGGAAAAGGTGGACTGGACCAAGGCCTGGAGTACAAAGTATCCTGTGCTTGCCACTTATCAGAAAGAAGTGGATATTCCGAAGTATGCCGCTGAGATCCGTCGCATGTTCACGGAACTGCAGGAAGATTACAATTATTCAGAACAGGATGCCATGCTGGTTCTGAAGGATATCCTGGCTCATGAGTACATGGATAACCGACCGAAGAAAAATAAAAAACACAAGTAATGGAGAAAAAGAATCATGGAGAATGAAAAGGTATTTGCTATGTCCTTTTCCAAAGTATATGGCCTTCTGATAGCAAAAGCTGAGCGTAAAGGACGTACCAGAGCAGAAGTTGAAGAAGTCACCTCCTGGCTTACCGGGTACACCGCACAGCAGATTGATGAGCTCATGGATAGTGAGATTTCCTATGGCGATTTCTTCCGACAGGCTCCGGAAATGAATCCGAACCGGGAGAAGATTACCGGCGTTGTATGTGGTGTTCGAGTCGAAAATGTTGAGAATTCGCTGATGCGTGATATTCGGTATCTCGATAAGCTGGTGGATGAACTTGCCAAAGGCAAGGCAATGGAGAAAATATTGAGGGAATAGAAAGATTTAATCCGATGGGATATACAATGGAGGAACTGGGAAGCACAGGTGAAGATCCGGAGATGTTGGAACTTCTTGAAAATCTGATGGAACAGCTTGAAATCTGTACGAATAAGGAGTTTTTCCAGATGAAAAAGGAGCATCAGCTTGATTCGGAGGAAGAGGAGTCGGAGACGCCGCCTGAGATGTAAAGTGACAATTTTGCCCACTGGAGGACTGTTTATACAGCAGGTCTTTCAGTGGGCTTTTTTCGTTGCTGGTTATTCATGTGAAATATCGTAAAGCTCCTGAATCTCTTCCGGGAGTTTGTCCGGCAGCATGGCATTGATGCCATCTTCATTGCCGTCTTTTATCGCAGTCTCGTAGTACCAGCATTTAAATTTCAGCAGAGCAAGGGTTCTCTCCAGGGCTTTGATCTCGTCTTCCACGGCAGCTTTTCTGGTCTCGAACATTTCTTTTCTCTTCCCATAGCTGGAAGGGCCTTCCATAACCCACCGGAAGAACTGCTTGATATCCTTGATCTCAAGACCGGAGCGTTTGAGGCACTCAATCACGCGGATAGCCTCCAGTTCATCGTCGCTGAAGTAACGGATATTGCCCTTTCTCATCAGATTAGGGAAGAATCCTTCCTTGTCATAATATCTTAAAGTCGAAATAGGGAGATTGTACATCTCCGAAACCTGACCAATCGTGTACATGATGCACCTTTCTTCAAAAAAAGTTCTTGACCTAAAGTTAGGTTTAGGTTGTATGATAAGATCATTATAAGATATATTCCAGTAATATTCAACATTTCAGAAGGAGTCCCCCGCTTCAAGCGCGCAGAGCGCTAAGCGGTGGGTAATTAACCAATTTCAGTAGCGGGTGACAATCCCCTTCTGAAATGTTGAGCCTCCGGCGGATTGCAGAGATGCGCATTTGAAATTTGTCATGCTAATGCATGACGCGCATCTCGCAGCAAGAACGCCGAGGCGTTCTTGAAGAAAAATGACCGCAAGGAGGATAAAAATAATGATGAAGACAGAAGAACTTAAGTTGGTTGCTGAATGGGATAAGACATTTCCAAAAAGCGACAAGGTAGATCACAAGAAGGTGACATTCATTAACCGTTACGGAATTACCCTGGCAGCTGATATGTATACACCAAAGAATGCAGAAGGCGAGCTTCCAGCAATCGCAGTTTCCGGACCTTTTGGCGCCGTAAAGGAGCAGTGTTCAGGACTCTATGCCCAGACTATGGCTGAGAGAGGATACCTGACCATCGCATTTGATCCTTCTTTCACAGGTGAGAGTGGTGGACAGCCAAGATATATGGCATCTCCTGATATCAACACCGAGGATTTCATGGCTGCAGTAGATTTCTTATCCGTTCAGGAAAATGTTGATGCAGATCAAATCGGTATCATCGGTATCTGTGGATGGGGCGGCATGGCTCTTAATACAGCAGCCCTTGACACCAGGATCAAGGCAACAATTGCATCTACCATGTACGATATGACCAGAGTCAATGCCAACGGATATTTCGATTCAGAAGCCAGCGAGGAGGTACGATTTGCAAAGAAGCAGGCTATGAATGCCCTCAGAACAGAGGAATACAAAAAGGGTGAATACTCAAGAGCCGGCGGATGTCTTCCACTTCCGGTACCGGAAGATGCTCCATTCTATGTAAAGGATTACAGCGAATACTACAAGGGAAGATGCTACCATGCGAGAAGCCTTAACTCTAATGAAGGCTGGAATAGTCTTGGCTGCCAGTCCTTTATGAATCAGCCTATTCTTACATACAGCAATGAGATCAGAAGTGCCGTATTGATTATGCACGGTGATAAGGCGCACAGCTATTACTTTGGCAAGGATGCTTATGAAGCTATGATCAAGGACAGCAAATATACAGAGAACAAAGAACTTCTCACCATCCCGGGTGCAGTACATACAGATCTGTATGACAACCTGAAAGTCATTCCATTTGACAAGATGCAGCAGTTCTTAAAGGGAAACGGGGTAGGTTAAGATGGCAAAGAAAGTACTTATTATTTCGACAAGCCTTCGTGGCGGCAGTAATTCCGACATTCTTGCAAAGGAATGTGAAAAGGGAGCAAAAGAGGCCGGACACGAGGTAGAATACATTTCCCTGAAGGGAAAGGACATTAGGTTTTGTATCGGATGTTTGACCTGTCAGACAAAAGGCAGCTGCGTACTTACAGATGATGTGGCAGAGATCATGGAAAAGGTTCTGGCTGCCGAGGTTATCGTCTATGCAACTCCAATCTACTATTATGAGATGAGCGGACAGATGAAGACGCTTCTGGACAGAATGAACCCGATGTATCCGATGGATTATGCTTTCCGCGATATCTATATGATCGCAACGGCCGCAGAGGAAGAGGAAAGCGCATTTGAAAAAGCCTACAACGGTCTTCAAGGCTGGGTGGACTGCTTTGAGAAGGCCAAGCTCAAGGGTCTCGTAACCGGTGGCGGCATCGGTGATGCGAATGACGCTCCGAATCATGAAGAGATCATGAAGAGGGCCTATGAGCTAGGAAAGGCTCTGTAAAAATGAGAAAAATAGGGGATAGATATTATGAAGAAGATAGTACAGACAGCAGGCAGAGCTGCTCTCGGTGAATTCGCGCCGGAGTTTGCTCATTATAATGACGATGTTCTCTTTGGAGAGAACTGGAATAATCAGGATATCGATGTAAAGACAAGAAGCATTATCACTGTAGTTGCATTGATGTCCTCAGGCATTACGGATTCTTCTCTGAAATATCATCTGCAGAATGCGAAAGCCCATGGTGTGACCCAGAAGGAAATCGCAGCAGTGATCACGCATGTGGCATTCTATGCAGGATGGCCAAAGGGCTGGGCCGTATTCAACCTGGCAAAAGAAGTTTGGGAGAATGGCGAAGGTGATCTTCCTTACGAAGATGAAGCTATGAGAGCCCATGCAAAGAAAATGGTATTCCCGATCGGAGCACCAAATGATGGATTTACACAATATTTTACTGGTAAAAGCTTTCTTGCACCTATATCAACAAGTCAGGTTGGAATCTTTAATGTAACTTTTGAGCCGGGGTGCAGAAATAACTGGCACATTCATCATGCAACAGAAGGCGGCGGACAGATCCTTGTCTGTGTGGCAGGCCGTGGTTACTATCAGGAATGGGGCAAGGATGCAGTGGAAATGAAGCCGGGAGACTGCATCAATATTCCGGTAGGCGTAAAGCACTGGCATGGGGCTGCACCGGATTCCTGGTTCAGCCATCTTGCAATTGAAGTGCCAGGCAAAGATGGATCCAATGAGTGGCTGGAAGCAGTAGATGATGAGCATTATGGCAAACTCGATTAATGATAGAGGCGGATTGCAGAGATGCGCAGATGTATTGTGTCATGCAAAGCATGACGCGCACCTCGCAGCAAGTACGCCGAGGCGTACTTGAATATAAAGGGACTGGGTCCGCAGCAAAACAATTTGCAAGGGAAATGACAGAAAGCGGAACGGTGGATGCTATCAGGAAATTACGAGAAAAGTATAATCTTCATATGAAGGTTGAGCGTTATGTATCAGAGGATGGCATATCGGATTCGGACAAGAAATTCATAAAGGAATAGGTGACAATTATGGCAAAAACATTAGTAGCATATTTCAGTGCCAGTGGCGTAACAAAGAAGACTGCGGAAAAACTGGCCGCAGCTGCAAAAGCAGATATCTATGAGATCAAGCCTGCAGTTCCATATACCAAGGCTGATCTTAATTGGATGGACAAGAAATCGAGAAGCAGCGTAGAGATGGGCGACAAGTCCTTCAGACCAGAAATCGTAAAAGATGGTTTAGTGCTGACTCAGTATGACACTGTACTGATCGGATTCCCAATCTGGTGGTATGTGGCTCCAACCATCATCAATACCTTCCTTGAAAGCTATGACTTCTCTGATAAGAAGATTGTACTCTTTGCAACATCTGGTGGAAGTGGTTTTGGAAACACAGTAGCAGAGCTGAAACCATCCGCTCCTGGAGCAGAAATCGTAGAAGGAAAGCTTCTGAATCGTGCGACAGATAAAGATATCGATGCCCTGATCAAGATGCTGTAAGGGAGACGACTCCGGATGAAAAAGTTATGGGCAGTTCTCCTTTGCTTTGTACTTCTCTTTGCTATGACTGCGTGCGGAAACAGTGCTCCGGCTGCAAGCTCAGGGAAGCAGGATGTAGAGAATGAAGGAATCGTTCTCGTATTGAGAGATCCTGACATCGGCGCTGGCTGCAGGGAAGCCAATCATCTGTCCGAGATATTTGATTCGTGTTCCAATAGTGATCATGATAATACATCCTCCTGTGTTCTTTGTGATGGCTCTTCCTCCAGTTTCATCTGTTGTTGCTATAGCTTGTCGGCAGACGGAAGTTTGTGAATGCCAAGCGCAGTCAGTTCTTTTAAAGTGACATCATGTAGCTGATACTCTGCCTGATGCTTCTTGCGATAGAGTGCTTTGTCCGGAGCATCTTTCTCGGCACGAACCATATCACGACATGCACGATAAACTTCACAGTGTTTCTTAATAATCTTTTGATTCTGAAGTTCCTTTTGAGTTTGTTGAATTTTTTCATTTCTTCCGGGGTAACAGCACCAGTGGAATTTGCAAGTTTTGCCAGCTGGTTCACGTTCACACCGATCTTGTGCATCTCAAAAAACGTTTCTAAGGTAAGTCGTATCTGTGTTTACGATGATTCCATCAATAGCCATCTTGCGAAGATAGGCTCCCATATTTGCTGTTTTGGACAGGAGAATTTTCTTACGAATCATCTTTTTCTCTTCAGCGGTTACAAAAAACTGAATTGGGATATCTCTGGTTCTGTTAGCTATGTAAATCTCCATTCTGAGGATAGAGCTTTCAACCTCGATTACGCTGTGCTTCATCTCGGTCACGGCTGTCGCCGTATGAAGACATACCGACTTTTAAATACAAAAATGTCCGGAGAAGTTTAGATACATTTTTGGACCTGCTCTGAAAAAATGTTCGGATAGGGTAGATTTGGGCACAAAACCCGCCCGGAGACCATTTGGCTGTCGGGATTTTTGCACAGCTATTTGTTGTAAACTGGTAGCATCAGAAAAGGAATCAAGGAGGACGGCAAATGAAGGGATATGTTACAAGCAACGGATACATGGGATACGTAGATGGCAAGTACATTTTATTTGCTAGCGATAAAGAATATTATGAATTCATGGAAGACTAAGGAGGAAGGGCAATGAGTAAAATTTATTTCACATTGACAGGAACCAAATATTATCACGGCAATGAATTCCTGAAGCCGCGAATGAAACTGAAACTTAAGAAGGAACCGGATAACAATTTCGATAAAGAGGCCATTGTTGTAAAGATGGAAGGACTCGGCGAGATCGGACATGTGGCAAATAGCGCACACACCGTTATCGGTGAGAGCATGAGTGCCGGACGCATCTATGACAAGATCGGTGACACTGCAAAGGCCAAGGTTGTCCTGGTAACACCACATGGAACGATCTGCAGTATCAGTAAGAAGAGTCTGATTGATAACAAACATAAGAAGATTGAGGAAGCAGTCGATGAATAAAGTAATTCTCATGGGACGATTGACCAGAGATCCGGAAGTAAGGTATGGAGCCGGAGAGAATTCTACTGCAGTTGCAAGATATACTATCGCAGTTGATCGCGGATTCAAAAGAGACGGTGAGCAGAGTGCAGACTTCATCGGCTGTGTTGCCTTCGGGCGTAACGCAGAATTTGCAGAGAAGTATTTGCGTCAGGGAACAAAGATTGTATTGACGGGAAGAATTCAGACAGGCAGTTACACGAATCGTGATGGCCAGAAAGTATACACAACGGATATCGTTGTAGAGGAGCAGGAGTTTGCAGAAAACAAAGCAGCTGCAAGTAATGGTGGTCAGGGGAATTACAGCAGACCATCAGCAGCACCTTCGGATGCAGATGGATTCATGAATATTCCGGATGGCATCGATGATGAATTGCCATTTTCATAAAGAAATTTGGGAGGATAAATTATGTTTGGATTTGATAAGATGTTTGATTTTAACCGTGATGGACGTTTGGATGCATTCGAGAGAGCTGCTCAGTTTCAGTTTATGGATGAAATGCTGAAGAGCGGAGAAGCTGATTCTTTCGATGATGATGACGAGCAAGATATCTTTGCTGAGGCAGGGCTTGATTACGATGAGCTAGAGTTTATGGATCCGGAAGAAAGAAGGGAAGTGCTGGAAGACGCAGGATTGGATCCAGATGAGTTTGATTTTTAGTGGATAGGGAAGAGGAGATAGAGTGCAGAAAGCAGATTTCTAATTTAAAGATGGCGTGTTTATTTAGAACTATAAATATATTCTGAAGTAATTAGTTGGCTGAGATTGTTTGTTCGATCTCAGCTATCGGTGTGTTTGAAGGTGAAGAACACAACGATAGCTGAGAAAAAATGTAGAAATTGTTTTCGACCAAAAAACTACTAAGTACGACAAGAAAGTTTCGAGATTTCGTTGAATGTGTCAGCGTCTATCGTAAACGAAGTATTAATTTTTTGAATAACCGGACTTTTATTGTTTACGGTAGGCGCGACCAGTGTCTTTTAGGTTCAACGAGTACTTTTAGTCAATAAATTTTATATTTAATTGCTATCGAACAAGTATCGGATGCTTAACTAAATGGCATTGTGAAGGTGTGTTGCATTGCCTTGAATGTCAATAAAAAAGAGCATAAGAAAACTGGCTGTTTAAGCCGATGTCTCATACTCGTCATTTCATATCCTAGGAATATAATCTTGTTATGGTTTGTGTTGTAATTATTCTATAATACCATCTAGTTAATATCAATATTTCCACGAAAAAATTAGAATTAAAGAAAGCCTATAAAATCAAGGGAAAACCCTCAAAAAACAGATTGTTATTATTAAAAAAATAATATATAATATATGATAATTGTAAGAATAATATTATTAGAATTTTAATAATAAATGGCGGTGAGAAGTTGGGTAAACAGGATATTGAAATGTTTATGAATGATAATTTCAAAGTGCTGTATTGGTTACATATCAATCAGGTAAAAATTAATAGAACGTATATCTGCCCAGCTACACAGCAGGAGATTGGAGAAGGGTTGGGATTTAGCCTAATGAAAGTAAATGCCATAATGCAGACCTTACGACAAGAGGGGTACATAGACAAATATAAGAACAGTAGAGGACGTTATGTCATTACAACTAAAGGTAAAAATGTTCTTAAAATATTTTCTGAGAGTACATACTAACGGATATTGCATGATTTGTGATATATTTTGAATAGAAACAGGAGTTGATACAATGGGCGAGAATTTAAAAAATTTACAGTATATTGCAGGAGAGATTAAAAACTGAAGGATAATGGTGTTGTACTTAATGATATATGTGCAGTTGTAAGAACAGGATCTTTGATTGATAATTACGTGAAGCAACTGAAAAACGAAGGTATCAATACCTTTGTGATTAAGAAAAACAAGAACGATGACAGAGGTTTGATGGGAGTCTGTGTTCAAACTATGCACTGAGTAAAAGGACTTGAATACATATATGTAGTTGTTGTTGCTGCAAACAATCGAATCGTTCCATTGTCGGCTGCAATTAACCATACAGATGCTATTTCAGAAGCTGAGTCGATTACCTCAGAGAAGTGTCTTCAGTATGTGGCACTGACAAGAGCGCAGAAAGGTGCTTAAATTACAAGTTATGGAAAGAAATCAGAGTTCTTGAAGCAGGAACAGAAAGGGAGCGACCGAAATGATAAAAACAATATCAGATGAATATGTGTATAAAAAAGAAGTTGATTGGTCGCTTCTTATGGAAGGACTTACCTTGCCAGTAGATAATCAAGTGGTCTTTGGACAAATAATGGGAAGGTTTATACAGCGCGGTGAATCGAAGGATATAACACTATATCTTGAAGGTAAAGCTTATCATGCAAAGATTGTGAATGTTAATTTTGATCCCAAATTTAAACGAAAAAAGGATACATACCAAATTCGTTACAGTAAAAATGGTGAATTGGCAAGAGCATTACAA
The DNA here is from genome assembly GCF_052066375.1 of Bariatricus sp. HCP28S3_A7. NCBI lineage: Bacteria > Bacillati > Bacillota > Clostridia > Lachnospirales > Lachnospiraceae > Bariatricus > Bariatricus sp. HCP28S3_A7. Next base: position 23,225 of record NZ_JBQHSG010000020.1, on the reverse strand, counting down.
GCATACTTCTTTAAAAGCTTTCAGTTTATAAAAACAACTCGTGAGAATCGAGATCCGTCAGATAGAAGTATGATTAAGCTCCCAGATGAATATAAAGAGTATTTGGCAATATATGCCACTGAATATGATGACTCATATATTTTAGAGCCCATTCTTGTAGATGACATGCAAGTTCTTAGAGAAGTTGTTAAGGGTCAAAAGGAAAGAGAATTAGAAGCAGGACTTGAATCTGATATTCAGGATGAAACTGCGGGGTATGATCAGATGAATCAATTGATTAAAATTCGTAAATTGAACAAAAAAATTGGTGATAATTTGAAACGGCTTTATCAATATCGTTGTCAGATTTGCGGAAGACTTATTGGTGAGGAATACGGATCACATGTGGTAGAGGCGCACCATATTGAGTATTTTGTTAAGAGTTTGAATAACGATGCAAGTAATCAGATTATAGTGTGCCCGAACCATCATAGTATTATCCATGATGTGGATCCAGTGTTTGACAGAAAGCGGTTACTATACATTTATCCGAATGGATTTGAAGAAAAATTTGTGCTTAATATGCACTTGTAGAGGGTGAAGCGATGCAAATGTATGTTGGAATTACCGATTATGATTGGTATGAATTCCTCAAAAGTAAGAAAGCAGAAGAGGTAAACTTCTGGAAACCAGGTACTCAACCTTTCAAAGCATTGCAAGAGAATGATATGTTTCTTTTTAAACTTCATCACCCACACAATTATATTGTCGGCGGCGGTTTTTTCGTAAAGTATTCGTTGCTGCCAACATATCTTGCATGGGAAGCTTTTGGAGAAAAGAATGGAACTAAAACTCTGAGAGAATTGAATGATGCTATAGGAAAATACAGAGCACGAAACAATATGCCCATCACCAATCCTCAAATTGGATGCATTATTTTGACAGATGTCTTTTATTTCAAGGAAGAGGATTGGATACCTGTTCCTTCAAGTTTTAGTAAGAGTATTGTACAAGGCAAACGATATCATACAGAAGAGCCAGAAGGACAAGCCCTTTATGCTCAGGTCCAGGAGAGACTTCAACATAAAAATATATCACAGATAGGACTCGAGCAAAGAGTTGAAAGATATGCAGAACACTTGACTAAGCATCGATTGGGACAAGGAGCATTTCGTGTTGTAGTAACAGATGCATATCAGAGAAGATGTGCCATTACCGGGGAGAAAACTCTGCCGGTATTGGAAGCAGCACATATTAAACCATATGCAGAAGAGGGGCCTCATGCTGTAAACAATGGTTTATTGTTAAAGTCAGACTTCCATACATTGTTTGATGGAGGATACATTACCATTGATAAAGATTACCGTATTGATGTTAGTAAGCGCTTGCACGAAGATTATGGTAATGGAAAAGATTATTACAAATATCACGGAGAAAAGTTATTAATTCTTCCGGAAAAACAAATAGAATTGCCATCTAAAGAATATTTAGAATGGCATAATGAACACGTATTTTTAGGATAATTTAGGAGATATTAGATGCAACTGGGATGGATTGATTTTTCAAAAGAAGATCGAGATAAAGTCCATGATGTCATGAACTTACTGCAAGAACAAGGTGCAGTAGACGAGCTTGGCATAGGGCTTGTTCGTGATGCCTTTGCGAATTACTTTTTTCCAGGCACATCAACTGTCCAGACCAGGGCAAAGTATTTCCTGATTGTTCCGTATGTATTAAAAGAAGCTGTTGATGGCAAATATGGAAGTAACCTGTCAACGGTTCTTAAGCAAATTGATGATGCGGAACGGGACTGTGGAAAGCGTCTTTATGCGAAACACAATGGTTCTTCGAATATTGGGATTATTGGTGCCAGAGTTCTTCCGCGCGGATGGGTGGCGAGAAGACCATCCAGTATCTATTGGAATGGCATTCGTACATATGGCATTTTTGCACAGGGTGATATGTCTATCACCGAAATGGTGACGCTTTCTATCTTTCTGCGAAAACAGGAAAACTCTATGAAGCTGGGTAATCGTAGGGATGATGCTGAAGAAGGAGATAAGGATGATAAGAATGCCGGCAAAGAATACGCAGGACGTTTCTTTGAACTTCCGGAGAATCATTCTGAAAACTGGAGAGAGAATCTTTCCATTGAGCTGACAGCGGAGGAGGCAGTATTTTTAAGAGAGCGAATTGAGCATTCTGTCCCGGGAACATTAATAACTTATTTGCTGAAAAATAATATTGATCTGACAAAATATGATAGCTTTGAAGTACTTTATGAGGACCTGCAGGAAAGGGTACCGGAAAAGATGGCACATATGATGAAATTGGCATGTGATTTTAATCGCATTGTGTACGCGGCAAGAGTTCGGTACAACATGATTTTATCAGATGGAATGAATGTGGATGCGAAAGAAGAGTGGAATTGGATTTGTGAAACTATTTCCAGAATTACGGCAATTGACCTGGACGATGTGTTTCAGTCGCTTTCTATAGTTAATTTTAAGCTGCGTAGATTCCTGACAAGTATGATTACAGCCTTAAAGGAAAAAAATTTTGAGTTGTTAGATGAAATCATTATCAAACGGGAGATTGAATTAAAGACCAGAAGCCGCGCAAAACTTCTTCATAAAGAAGATTACGATCCGAATAAGTGGGTTGGCGGCGGATGGCTGGATTATAGATTTTCAGATGCGAAGCAGATTATTCTCGATATCTATCAGGGAGAGGAGGGGATTCATGTTTCAAACGAATAACAATAAAGACAGATTGAATTATGGAGAGATGCTTCTTCCGCCGCAGGGATATGTTCTTGAGCAGGCGGTAGGAACGACATATTCCCTGGATTTGGAAGCATTAACTGCAATTTCGATTGCGCTGGGATTAAAAGAGGATACAGATAGTGAACTCCTTCAAAATCCGATCAGTATGTTAAATGCTCTGCAGAAGGTCTCGGAAAAGGTGCTTATCTTCTGTGAAGCTGGTCAGATTACAGTACCAGGAAAACCTTCTCCGCTAAACATACTTTTAGAAAAAATGGTTATCCCGGTAGCTTTGCCTAAGGTAAGAGGATTAAATGGTTATCCGGCATTCCATCCAAAGACATGGATCTTACAGTATGTTAATCCAGAAGGTGATAGAAAATATCGATTTGCTGTGCTGAGTAGAAATCTGACCTTTGACCGTAGCTGGGATATCAGTATGTGCATGGATAGTTCAGATGAAGCTGATCAGCCAGAGAAGACGAAACCGCTTATGGATTTTCTTTCTTTTTTGCGTTCTCAAATTAAAAATACCATTTCGCAGGCAGGGACAAAACGTAACAGCATAAAGAGATTAATAAGAAATCTGGAGACAGTATCTTTTGCATTAAATAGTCATGAATTTGGTGAAGAATTTCAAATCATGCCACTGGGCATAGGAAGTGCCGGATATAAGATGACAGAGGATCCGCTTTTTTGCTCAGATGTCTGGAGCGCTGATTATACTTTTAATGATCTGGTAGTATTTTCGCCATTTCTCAGTGCTTCTTTAGTAGAGGAATGGAACAAGAAAGAACATAACATTACCGGAACAAAAAGGACGCTGATCACTCGAAAAACCGAACTGGCGAAGCTAAAACCGGAGCAGGGAAGTCGTTTTGATATCTATACGCTAAAAGATGACATTATTGACGGAGAAGATCAGCTTTCTGATGAACAGCAGGAGAAGATGAAACAAGATATCCATGCAAAAATCTTCCTGCGAAGGAAGTATTCGGATACAAGTCTGTATATTGGATCCATGAATGCATCTTATGCTGCATATCAAAAGAATGTTGAGATGGTAATGCAGCTGAAGACCAAGAACCGCTATTTAAACGGAGACAGTTTTCTGAGAGATATTTTCTGCGGTGAAGCTGATAATCCTGCCAATCCATTTGAAAAAACAGAGATTAAAGAGGCAAAACCAGATGATGCTGAAGAAGAGTCTAAGGTACTTGAAAAAATAATCAAGGATATCTGTAGAAGAAAAATGAAGGCGACGGTCATTTTGAATGATGAGGCATATGATGTCTCGGTTACGGTGGATGGCGAAGTATCTGAGGAATGGGACAATGTCCGCATTGGACCTCTTCGAAGAAAAGTACTAAGTCCATTTGCAAAGGAAATGATCTTTGAGAGGCTGGATGTTTTGCAGCTTACAGAATTCTATCAGCTTCAGATCAAGGGCGATAAGGGTACCTCGGTTTCAAGAATTATTATGATACCAACAACAGGATTTCCAGAGGAACGTGAAAGTGCGGTTGTAAATAGTGTGGTGAAAGACAAAAGAAGTTTTGTTGAGTATGTGGCATTTGTGCTTGGAGAAGATTACTTGTTGACTATGCTTGAAGATAATAATCTCCGGAAATCAGGTTTTTCCGGTACGGAAATACAAAGAATGCCAGCACTATATGAGAAGATGTTAAAGACTGCGCTTGAAGAACCTGCCCGCTTAAAAGAGATTGATTATCTTTTAAAGATGATCACAGATGCTGAGATTATCCCGGATGAATTCAGGGAACTATATGAAACCTTTAAAACAACCTTGCGACTGAAGTAGAAAGAAGGAGCTGGCATGGTGAAATTTGATATTGATAAAACAGAATATGCAACCATGCATGGCTTAAAGGACTTTCAGCGTGCTACAGTTGAACGTATCGATACTCTTTTTCGAAATGGTCAGAAAAGAGTTCTGGTTGCAGATGAAGTTGGTATGGGAAAGACTCTGATCGCCAGAGGTGCCATTGTAAAGACTGCGAGGCTTAGAATCGAAGAGAAAGACGATTTATTTAAGGTTGTCTATATATGTTCCAATATCAGTATTGCGAACCAGAATATCAGGAAGCTGAAGGTATCGGACACGGCAAGAATCGAAGGGGTATCCGACACCAGACTTTCCATGCAGCACTTAAAGATTACACAGCAGGAGAAGGATCCAAGGCTTTTAGAAGGATATATTCAGCTGATTCCACTGACACCGGATACGTCATTTCGTTTGACAAATGGCGGTGGAACGGTTCAGGAAAGGGCGCTGATGTTTGCTGTTTTGAGGAGAATGCCACAATTCCGGCATCGTTAGAAATTGCTTGAAAAGCTATTTGTATTCTCTGCAAATACTGCATGGGACTCATGGGCCAAGAAGTGGTATGAACATCAGGTAGTCGAATGTGAGGAGAAGACTGGTGGAAGATACCCGGCAGATCTTATTGAAAAAATTCAGAAGTTCAATGAACAGGAGCATACGATTGATATGCTGGAAAAGCATATTAAGGAGAGACGATATAATAAATCGAAGCATTCAGACAGCTTTGTATTAAATAAGCTGCGTGTAATGTTTGCGAGAATAAGCGCTCAGATGCTGAAACCGGATCTTGTAATCATGGATGAATTTCAGCGTTTCAAATTTCTGATAGATTCTAATGGGGAAACAGAGACTGGTATTTTGGCAAATCAATTTCTGAATTCGGAAAGTACAAGAATTCTCTTGCTTTCAGCAACCCCGTATAAGCTTTATTCAACACTGGAAGAAATTGATGATGCATCAGGTGTGGATGAGCATTACAGGGAATTCCTGCAGGTAATGGATTTTCTGTTTACTGATTCGAGACAGCAATTCAGAAAAGTATGGTCTGATTACAATATTGCGCTGCATGAGATGAAGAATGGAGATTCTGCGATCATCCAGATTAAAAAAAATGCAGAAGATGCGATGTATGCCGGTGTGTGCAGAACTGAACGTATTTCGGTTATGGAATCCGGTGATTATACCGATGACAGCAGTGTAAAACAGCCCATTAAAGTTAGCGGTGAAGATATTCTTTCCTACATTGCGATGGGAAAATTACTAAAAGAGATGAATGCTAATTTTTCGCTTCCAATTGATTATGCAAAGAGCTCTCCGTATCTGCTTTCTTATATGAAGAATTATAAAATCAAGGAGCAGATCGAAAAATACTTTAAGGCACATAAAGAAGAGATAGCCTTGGCCAGTGATAAGATACTTTGGGTGGATCCGAAAAAGGTATATGATTATCAGCCATTGCCAAAAACAAATGCGAGGCTGGAGAAGTTGAAAGAGATTGCTTTTGAAGGTCATGCGGAACGATATCTTTGGATACCACCTTCTAAACCATATTATGAATTGCAGGGAGTATACCGAGATAGCAGGCACTTTTCAAAAATACTGGTATTTTCATCATGGGAAATGGTGCCAAGAATGATTGGATCCATGATCTCTTATGAAGCTGAGCGGCTTACTGTAGGAAAAGTCTGCGAAAATGCAGGAAATATTGGAAGGCAGAATACGAATTATTATGCCAAAACAAGATATCCGTACCAAAGACTTCGATTTACGCTTTCCGGTGGAGAACCTCAGAGAATGACTTTATTTACTCTGCTTTATCCATCCAGGACATTAGCACAGATGTATCAGCCGATACAGGCTATGAATGATAAATGGAACTTGACGGATATTGAGAGGGAACTCAGACAACAGGTTAGAGAAAAACTGAAATCTTTGAAGATTTACCGAAAGATTTCAAATCGAAACGAGGATGCCAGATGGTACTATCTGGCACCGATGCTGATGGATGGAAAGGAATATGTTACTGCCTGGATAGACATTATGAAACAGGCCATGAATAATGCAGGAGAAGATGGAGAAGATGGAATTAGTTCTGATCGTGGAAATAAGGCTTTTTTAGGGCATATCCATCGCCTTGAGGGACTGATTGGTCTTGGTAATGAATTATTTCTTGGTGGTATGCCGGAAGATCTGGTGAATACCATTGTTGACATGATCCTTGGATCACCGGCGGTATGCATTTACAGATCAAATGGCGGAAATATGTCTTATGCAACAGCATTAGCTAAGACATTCGTTAATTATTTTAATTCTACGGAATCAACTGCGATTGTACAGCTGGCTGCAGAAATACATCATAAAAAGAAATCTGATGACAATGCTCATTGGCAGGACGTACTGCTTTATTGCAAAGATGGCTGTTTCCAGGCTATGTTTGACGAGTATCTGCATCTGATAAAAGAGGCGACAGATTTTTCGACCGGTGATAGTCAGCAAGAACAGATTCAAAAAACTATGTTGCAGGATCTGCGAGTGCACACAGCATCCTATGATGTTGATACCTATCAGAATTTTGTGAAAAAGATAAACGGTGAGAAGGCAACAAACCTTATGCGTGCACATTATGCAGTAGGATTTGTTAGTAATGATGGCGCCGATAATGTAAAGAATGCAAATCGTAAAGACAGCATTCGAGGAGCATTTAACTCGCCATTAAAACCATTTGTTTTGGCAACTACATCAATTGGTCAGGAAGGTTTAGACTTCCATAATTATTGCAGAAAGATTATGCATTGGAATCTTCCGAGCAATCCAATTGACCTGGAGCAGAGAGAAGGCAGAATCAATCGCTTTAAGTGTCTGGCGATTAGGCAGAATGTGGCAGATAAATATGGATCTATTACTTTCCAAAAAGATCCATGGACAGAAATGTTTGATGCTGCTACTGCCGAAAGAACAGAAGGCCAATCAGAGCTGGTTCCATTCTGGTGCTTTGGTAAGAATCAGAAAATTAAGATTGAGCGAATTGTTCCGATGTATCCGATGAGTAAAGATGAGATCAAATATGAGCGATTGATCAAGATTTTATCGCTTTATAGATTGACATTAGGACAAGCCAGACAGGAAGAACTGTTAGAGTGTCTATTCAAGGAGTGCCAGGATCTGGACGAGTTAAAAGAACTATTTATTGATCTCAGTCCGTTTTCCAAAAAGGGATAATGCTACTAACAGATGTTAAGATAAAATGGGTGAGATAATGGAGAAGATTGTTTATACAAAAGAGAAGATGGATGCGATAAAAGAAAAAATTCAGAAGCTCATTTCCATAGTGAAAGAATTAGAGACTGATTTTCCGGGCAGACATTTTACCCTAGATGGACATCTTGTGGGCAGTATCGGTGAAGTTATGGCTGCATATTACTATGGTATAGAACTTTACGCTGCATCTGCTGTAGCTCATGATGGTGAGATTGATGGAAAAAAGGTTCAGATTAAAATAAGTCAGCAGGATGACATCGTGATTAACCACGAACCAGAATACCTGATTGTTTTATATCTTAGAAAGAACGGCGACGTCTTTGAGGTTTATAATGGTCCCGGAGAAGCTCCGTGGAATTCGGCGAGTAAAAGGGATAGTCATAATAACAGGCACATGCGAGTTAATAAATTGATGGAACTTGATAAGCAAGTCTCGGATGAATTCCGAATTGCTGTAGTAAATGTAATTTCAAAAATGAAGCCAGAATATAAGAACAAACGATAGAAGAGGTTATTTATGGACCAGACAATTGATTACTACAATCTCAATGCAAAAAACTTCATAGAGAATACGCAGAATGTTGATATGCATCTGGCTCAGGATAAATTTCTTCATTTGTTGAATGAGGGAGCCGTTATCCTTGATTTCGGTTGTGGTTCTGGCCGTGACACGAAATATTTCTTGGATCAGGGTTATCAGGTAACAGCGACCGATGGATCTGCAGAACTTTGTCGGTTGGCCAGTGTTTTTACCGGCATTGAAGTGCAAGAAATGCTATTTCAGGAATTGGATGATATAGACACTTATGATGGTATATGGGCTTGTTCTTCTATTTTGCATCTGCCAAAGAATGAGCTGCTTTTGGTGATACGAAAAATGTGTGATGCGCTTAAAAGTACCGGCGTAATCTACACTTCTTTCAAGTACAGTGATTTTGAAGGCGTACGTAATGGCCGGTACTTTACAGATTTTACAGAGGATTCCTTTCAGGAATTCATAGCAGAGATTCCGGAACTTACGATAGAAGATTATTGGATCACTAGCGATGTCAGACCAGGAAGGGGTGATGAGAGGTGGCTGAATTTAATACTCCGCAAATAGGATATTCCTTACATATCAATGGAGAGTACCACAACACCCTGGATATAGAAGGCTTCTCTCAGATGATGAAGGATCCGTCATACTGTTATAAGTTCTATTGGCTGGAATCCATTGTAGATATCATTTCGGAGGGTATTCAGGATACTACGTTCGATGCAATCATTGATGATATGATCTGCAATGCATGGTATTCCGTAAGAGAATTTCATATTCACCTTAGTGGCATGCAGGCGGACGGCCTTGTGAGAGATGGTCTGGAACGTGCTGTTCTTAAACTGACAGAACTCAGTGATTTGCCGGCAAATGCATCCAAAGTGGAAATCAAAAATGCGATCCGGGAGCACAATGCCGACCTGAAACTTGCTAAGGAACAGCTGACCAATATGGTTCCCGGTCGGGCATTGGCAGGTTTTTTCTCAAAAAGCTCAGAGGAAGTGCCGTGGGGAAGCATCCGCAGATTAACGGAGTATATCAGACGAATCGATAGTACTGTAATTCGCCTGCCTTATACCTTTGGAGATAGCAGTAAACTGAAAAAGGAAGTTCATTTCAATCCGGATTGGATGCGCATGATTCAGGACAATACGGTAAATATTCTGGGATGGATTCAATACGAAAAGGTGAAATGGCTGCAGAATAATAATCCGGAGGTTCCGGGCCTGATCTACAAGCTGGCTCCGATGGATGAAAAGATGCGAAAGCTGAATAACGTACGTAAACTTTGGGAAGGCATCCTGGAAGTAAGAGAAGTATGCGATGTCTTTACGGGTAATCCGATTATCACAAAGCAGTATGATGTAGATCATTTTATTCCATGGTCTTTTGTCATGAATGATGAACTTTGGAACCTGATGCCGATGGATTCTTCTTTGAATTCGTCGAAGAGTAACAAGCTTCCCAAATGGGATCCTTTCTTCGCAGTATTCGCAGAAAACCAGTACGGAATGTACAATCTGATCCACGAGCGAGCAGGCCTTCATAAGCTGTTTGAGGCCTGCTATCGGGATAATCTGCATTCTATTTGGGCAGGACAGGAATTGTACAGACCGGGAAATTCAAAGGAAGAATTCTATCATATCCTGCAGAAAAACATGCAGCCGGTCTATGATTCGGCCAGACGACAGGGATATGAAATCTGGAATTATAGTTAGAGGTATTACACCCCTTGTTTTGGCCGTGTATCTGAAGGAGGAAAAATATCTTGGAACATCAGTTTTTAACAAATTATACAGAGATTACTTTTCTGGACAAGATCAAAGATAATCTAAGGCATTGTAAGTCTTTTGATTTCTCTGTCAGCTTTATTAAGAAAGCTGGCCTTGTTTTGTTGTTCAAGGATATTGAAGCAGCTGTGGAAAGAGGGTGTAAGGGACGTATCATCACCTCAACTTACCAGAATTTCACAGATATTGAATCCTTGAAGAGTTTCTATGCGCTCATGGGAAGATGTTCTAATTTTCAATGCCATTTGGATTATGAGAGCTTTCATGGTACCGATTATTCGACTCTTGGCTACCATTCCAAGGGTTATCTTTTCGAATTCGATGATCACAGAGAGTTAGTGATTGGTTCTTCAAATATCACACGATATGCGCTTCTTAAAAATATTGAATGGGATGTATCGGTAAAGGACTATTTTGTAAACGGTGCATATGATGATGCGTTGAAAGAATTTGAAGAAAAATGGTCCGCGACGAAATTACTGAATGCAGAACTGATCGTTAAATATGCCCAGAGACTAAGTTATGCAATTGAGCGCTGGGATATGGATTATGATCTGTCGGCGTCAAAGATCAAGCCGAATTATATGCAGAAGAAGGCCTTGAAGGAGTTGAATCGTTACCGTGCCATAGGTGTTAACCGTGCGCTCACGATTGCATCGGCAGGTAGTGGAAAAACTTATCTGGCAGCTTTTGATGCATTGAATTTCAACCCGAAGAGATTGCTTTACATTGTACATGAAGGATCTATTTTGAGAAAATCCCTGGAGACCTTCCAGGAGGTATTCGGTAAAAATGTATCCTATGGAATCTATAGCGGTACCAGTAAACAATCGGATGCAGATTTTGTATTTGCCACGAACATTACCATGTGCAAAACACTGGAGCTATTCTCAAAGAATGAATTTGATTATATTATTATTGATGAGTGTCATCATGCCACAGCAGAGACTTATAAAAAGATTATCGGTTATTTTGAACCGGAATTCTTACTTGGTTTGACTGCTACACCGGAACGTATGGACAACCAGGATGTTTTCGAATTGTTTGACCATAATGTGCCTTATGAGCTAAGATTGCGTGATGCGATCGCCAATGATCTGGTTGTTCCGTTTAAATATTTTGGTATTCGAGACAAGCTGGTGGATTATGGGCTGACCGGAAATGAAGAACGCAGAATGATTGCGCAGATGGCAAAGGAAGATCACTGCGATTTTATTGCCGAGCAGATTGAGAAGCATCGTCCACAAGGAAAGCTGAAAGCACTTGCGTTCTGTAGAAATGTTACCCATGCCAGAATGATGTGTGAAGCTTTGGGAGAGCGGTATCATACCGCTTATCTGACTGGTCGCAATGATATCGGTGAGCGTGTCAGAGCTTATAATGATTTGCAAAATGATGCTCATAATCTTGAGATTCTGTTCACGGTGGATATCCTGAATGAAGGTGTCGATATTCCCGGTGTGAATATGGTGCTGTTCCTTAGACCAACCGAGTCTACGACGATCTTTATTCAGCAGCTTGGCCGTGGATTGCGTAAATATACCAATAAGGAGTATGTTACCGTGCTGGACTTTATCGGCAATAGCTATAAGCGAAGTGTGCAGATCGCTTTTGCGTTGGGGTCTTTATCTGAGAACTTTGTTATGGAGAAAAGATTGCTTGCATCATTAGTGAAGGATGATTTTACAGCTCTTGGTTTGGCTGATTACGGTGTAGAGATTCATATTGATGATTTGAGCAAGGAAGAGATCCTGGAATACATTGATAAAGAGAATTTCAACTCTCTGAAGTATCTGAAGCAGGATTATTTCAATTTCAAAAAATACATCGGATCAGAATTTTATCCGCGTCATGTAGATTATATCAACAATGACTGTGCTCCGGATTTGATTCGTTTTATGAGTATTAAGACGAGGGGAAAGAAGAACTGCAGCTATTATAATTTTCTCAGAGGTATCGGCGAGGAGAACCTGCCGGTCTTCACGGAGAAACAGATAGATTTTATCAATTATCTGTCTGGTTTGCTTCCACTTGTGCGTGTACATGAGTATCAGATCGTGAAGTTACTGCTCGACGGACCGAAAACATATCAGGAGATAGTAATGTACCTGACAGAAACAGTTCAAGGATTTGTTCTGGCAGAGCTGGAGCATGTGTTGACATATCTGCAGTTTGTTGAAAAAGACAAGAATATTCTGAGACTTTCTGTACCTATGGATGATCAGCTTCTGGAGTATGTGCAGGATCTCATCGAGTATGGTTTGATCCGCTATGTAATCGACAATGGAAACGAGACGGGCTTTAAGCTTTGGCTGAATTACCGAATGGATCAGGTGCAATTAAAGCTCCTGAAGAACCCTGGAAATATTATGGTAGGAACCTACTATTATGATGACTATGTAGTGATTTTCGCATCATTGAAGAAGGATCTGGAGGAAGCAGATAAGCTGAATTATAAGGATAAATTCCTGCAGCCGGATTTGTTCCAGTGGGAGTCTATGACAAATCTCCCGCAGTCACATCTTGAAAAACTGATGAAGAGCACATTTGCACATGTATTTATCCGCAAGATGACCACAGAGAATGGTTTGGTTCTTCCCTTTACTTATGTAGGAAAAGGAAAAATGTCGAATCCTCGCAAGACAGACGGGGATAATGGAACATACCTGTTTGATATTCATATGGAGAATGAATTGCCAGAGTATCTGCAATATGATTTTGGATTGACGAAGGAATAATATGAAGACAATGAAAGTAGTCGCAGCCATTATTTGTAACGATATGGAGCGAAAGAATAAGATTTTTGCAACCGCCAGGGGCTATGGTGACCTGAAAGGCGGATGGGAGTTCCCTGGTGGCAAGGTTGAGCCGGGTGAAACTCCGCAGCAGGCACTGAAAAGAGAAATCATGGAAGAACTTAGCACGGAAATCAAAGTTGGAGAATTAATTGATACGATAGAATATGATTATCCGACATTCCATCTTTCTATGGATTGTTTTTGGGCTGAAGTTATCACAGGTCAATTGGAACTCAAAGAGGCTGAGGCGGCGAAATGGCTTACCAAAGATCAGCTGGAGAGTGTTGCCTGGCTGCCGGCAGATATTACATTGATTGATAAAATCAGACAGCATATGAACTAAAACAGAGAAATTTAATGGACCACTAAGGTGGTGAAGTAAGAATATGCAGATTGATATGCAAAAGTTGGAAGTTGCCATGAAATATATTGAACGTATTGCTGATGGCAAGAATCCTGTTAATAATAAACCTGCGGAAGAGAAGAGCACATACGAATGCGAAAAGAAATGGAGGAAGAAGAACATGGGATGTGTATATTTTGTCCGACATGGACAGACAGTGTGGAATGTAGAAAATAAAATATGTGGTGCGACGGACATTGCCCTGACAGATATAGGTCATCAGCAGGCAATGGAGACTGGAAAAAGGATTCTGGAAGAAGGAATTCAGGCAGATGAAATTTTGTATTCTCCGCTAGTGCGTGCTGCAGATACTGCCAGACATATCGCGGAGATCACGGGAATTCCTGCCAGGGTTGAGCCGAGATTGATTGAACAAAACTTTGGAAAGTGGGAGTCCACTGCCAGAGATGGGTTGGAATTTAAGAAAGCCAAGGAAGATTTTTGTTGCAGATATGAAGGTGGCGAATCTATGCTGCACTTAGCCCAGAGAATTTACAATCTTTTGGATGAGATTAAGGAAGAATCGGATCATAAGACCTATATCCTGGTAGCACATAATGGTATATCCAGAGTCGTTCAATCGTATTTCTACGAGATGACAAATGCAGAATACGCCGCATTTGGAGTGAAAAACTGCCAGATTCTGCGATATGATTTTGAATGATGAGAAAATAGCAAAAAATTGGAATGATATATATCGGAGATAACAAATCATGTATACTGTAAAAAGAATTGAGGAAGACCTGGATTTTGGTTGTGAAGAACGGGAAGAAGGTGCACCGGTTATGGCTGTCGTTACACTCGTTGATTCTTTTGGTGAAGAGATGCGAGTGAAGGAAGAAGATGCCATGCTCTATGAACGAGATATTAATGAAGGTGATAAGGTCTATTTTGACAAAGATAAATTAGAAAAATCATAAGGAGGATTGATCGAGATGGCTTCCTTTGATCAGAAGCTCCGTACTTTATATTTGATGGAAATCCTTCTGGAACGTACCGATGATACGCACATGCTGAATGCATCGGAATTATGCACGATTCTGGATCAGGAATATGGCATCAGTACGGATCGAAGAACGATATATACAGAGATGGAGATCCTTGATAAATTCGGACTGGATATCCAGCAGAAGAAAGGAAAGAATCCTGGCTATTATATTGGGGCCAGAGATTTTGAATTGCCTGAGTTAAAGCTCCTGGTAGATGCTGTACAGTCCTCTAAGTTTATCACGGAGAAGAAATCCAAGGAACTGATAACGAAATTAGAGAAGCTCTGCTGTAGGACGGATGCGGCAATGCTTTCCAAATATGTTTTCATTGTAAACCGTCCGAAGACAGAGAATGAAACTGTTTATTACAATGTGGACTACATTCATACTGCAATTTACGAGAATAAGGAAATTAAGTTCCATTATGCAGAGTGGACTGTTAAGAAAGAACTGAAACTGAAAAAAGACGGTGCATTCTATGTTGTCAGCCCGTGGGCACTGACCTGGGATGATGAGAATTATTATCTGGTAGCTTATGATGCATCGGCTGGAATTATCAAGCATTATCGTGTAGATAAGATGCAGAATACTGAGATCCTGGAAACAGACCGTAAAGGGGAAGATTCCTTCAGGAACTTTGATCTGGCTGCATTCGCTAAGAAGACCTTTGGAATGTACGGCGGTGTAGATGCGGAAGTCACGCTGGAATGCAGGAATGAACTGGCCGGTGTTATCATCGATCGCTTTGGACATGATGTCTGGTTGATCCCGCAGGGAGAGGGTCATTTTAAAACCAGAGTTCTGGTATCAGTAAGTCCGCAGTTCTTTGGGTGGGTAACTGGTATCGGATCCGGGATGAAGATTACCGGTCCGGAGAATGTGAAGGAAGAATATAAGGCATATCTGCAGGATGTTCTAAGAAGCTATTGAATGCGTGATAAGTGCTATTTACTAATAGGGAGTGATTATTGATGAAAATTTCAGATGTTGTTGAAAAATTTAATACAACACCCTTTTTATTCTTGGGTTCAGGAATAACACGACGGTATTGTAACCTTCCAGACTGGAAGGGCTTACTTGAGCACTTTGCAAAGCAAGTGAATAATGATGACTTTGCGTATAGTGCATATGAAAATAGGGCAAAGAAAATGGACTGTCCTGTTGGTGTGATGACCAAAATAGCAGAATTAATTCAGGCTGATTACGATGAAAAATGGTTTGCTGATCCGTCGATCAGAACCGTAAGTACAGGATAAAAATTAAGGATGGATTATCTCCTTTTAAAGCGGAAGTTTCATCATATATCACAGCGGGTTTCTCTGTTGATGATAGATACAAAGAAGAAATAGATATGCTATCGAGATTATCTGAGAAAAATCTGGCTGGTGTTATCACAACAAATTATGATAACTTTATTGAAAATCATTTTAATGGCTATACAGTGTATGTTGGGCAAAAAGAACTCATATTTTCTGCAATACAAGGTGTCGCTGAAATATTTAACCAGACTTGTAGTTTGCGAAAATGTCAGATAATAATTAATAAATAAAAAAATAATTACATAATAGTATTGACAAACGAAAAGGAAAATGATAATATATAATCAACAAAAGAAAAGAAGAGACAACTTCAAAAAACAGGAGGTCGGTCCAATGAAATAGATAAATTTAATTGGACAAAATTAATAGAAAGAGAGGTTATATAGTGAAACTTCTAGAATTTCATTAAAAGAGCTATTTGATTTGTAAAGAAAGATCAAATAGCTCTTAATTTTGGGCTTTTATTAGAAAGTCAATTTGCACATTGATAATATATCAGTGCCGCATTATAATAAAAGACAAAGAAGGGAGGGTTCGATATGAGATACGATGTTGATATAGAAGAGATGAAGAAAGATGCGGTTGAAATCTTCCAGCAAGGCTTTGCCTGTTCAGAAGCAGTCATTTACGCAATCAAAAAAGGCTTTGAATTAGATTTATCAGATGATGCCATTGCAATGTCATCCGGTTTTCCGTGGGGACTTGGAGGAGGAGGATGCATTTGTGGTGCTCTGGCCGGCGGAACGATGTGTCTCGGTTATTTCTTTGGAAGAAGAATCCCGGGAGATCCTGCATTTACCAAATGTCAGGAAGTGACAAAAGAACTGCAGGATTTCTTTAAAGAGACCTGTGGCGCGACATGCTGCAGAGTATTAACACGTGGAAAAGAAAAGAATTCTCCGGAGAGAAAAGCACAGTGTATTACATTTGTTGAAGCAACTGTTGGAAAAGTTGCAGAAATTGTTATCAGAGAGAAAAGTTCTGAAGAAATGTGATTTTCGCTGAGGCGTACTTGAATTAAGCCGCTTATTAAAGCTGATGACTTCTGCGACTAAATTCACGCAGAAAGTATCAGCTTTTTCTGCGTCTGTAAGGAGGATTTTTCATGTTGCTAAGTATTTCCTTAATTCTGATTTTAGGTATGTCTATGGGATGGATATGCCAAAAGATTAAATTACCAAGTTTGCTCGGAATGTTAGTTACCGGCGTTGTGCTTGGACCTTATGTACTGAATCTCCTGGATGAGAGTATTCTTGGGATTTCCCCGGAACTTCGTAAAATTGCGCTAATCATCATATTGACAAGAGCTGGCCTTGGTTTGGATTTATCGGGACTGAAAAAAATAGGAAGACCTGCGGTTCTAATGTGTTTTGTCCCTGCGAGCTTTGAAATTTTGGGAATGATTTTATTTGCACCTAAACTTATGGGAATCACATTATTGGAAGCTGCTGTTATGGGAGCTGTGCTTGCTGCGGTTTCCCCTGCTGTTGTGGTTCCAAGAATGGTGAAACTTATGGAGGAAGGATATGGTGTAAAAGAAGGAATCCCTCAGCTTATACTTGCCGGTGCATCCGTAGATGATGTTTATGTTATTGTATTATTCTCTACGTTTGTTGGAATGATGCAGGGGGAAGGTGCTTCAATAATCAGATTTATCAATATTCCGGTTTCGATATTCCTGGGAATTGCAATAGGACTTATAATTGGAGTTATGCTGGCATATTTCTTTAAGAAAGTTCATATCAGAGATACTTCGAAAGTACTTATTATTTTAAGTATCTCACTTTTACTCGTTGTAATAGAAGATAGGTTAACAACTTCAATTACTTTTTCAGCATTGATAGCAATTATGTTTATTGGAATAGGATTGCAGAAGAAAAGAGAAGTAGTTGCAAAAAGGCTTTCAGTCAAATATGGGAAATTATGGGTCGCGGCAGAGGTGTTCTTATTTGTACTGGTGGGCGCAACAGTGAATATTGGATACCTTGGTAAAGTTGGCATTAAGGCTATTATCGTCATTGTTGGAGCACTATTCTTTAGAATGCTTGGTGTATTTGTGTGTTTGTTAGGTACTAGCCTTAATAGAAAAGAGAGATTATTTACTATGATGGCATATACTCCAAAAGCAACGGTACAGGCTGCGATTGGAGGAATACCTCTCGCGTTAGGTTTGGCCTGTGGAGATATCGTGCTGACAGTAGCGGTACTTGCAATAGTTCTCACAGCACCGCTTGGGGCATTTGCCATTGATTTGTCGTATAAGAGCTTTTTGGCAAAGGCCGTCTGCAGGTGAATGCCACTTTCGATGGTATTCCGTACCGTGGGCAAGTCGTAAAAATGGGAACTCCGTGTTACATCATTGGCGTTACAAAACAGATACGTAAGCAGCTTGGTAAGAATTTTGGTGATATTGTTGAAGTGGTTCTTCAGGAAAGAGACAGAGAGGAAATCCCTATGTGGAAATGCCCCAAATGTGGCAGAGAGTTCAAGAAAAAGGGGCAGAGTCATTACTGCGGTGAAAAGCCAAAGACGATTGATGAATATATCTTGAGCCAGGATGAGGATAAGCAGGAAGACCTGCGCTATATCCGTCAGATTCTTCACAGTGCATTACCGGAGGCGGAAGAACGCATTTCATGGAGTATGCCAACCTACTGGAAAGGTCATAACATTATTCATTTTGCTGCCTCGAAGAAACATATCGGCTTGTATCCGGGCCCTGCTGCTGTAGTACAGTTTTCTAAAGGGCTTCCTTATCCGCTGGAATCTGAGCGTGTAGCAGTAAAAACAGAACCTTACCCCGGACGATGGACAACGCATATTGTAATCGGTAAAATGTCTGATTTGGACGAAGAACTGTTTGCATGGGTGGTACAGGCCTATGAGTTTTCGGAGAAAAAATAGTTTAATAAAGGCCTTTCAGTTCTGAAAGACCTTACTAAATGAAAGTGGGATTATTTGAGCTGTAAACCGTCTTTGAATGCTTCACCCACTCTTTCACTTACTCGATAGTAACCGTGTGTATATGGGTCGAATGCGATAGCGTTTACTAAAGACATATCAAGTTTATCATCAATCATAACCTTTTCATCTGCGGTAACGTTAACTACTTTTCCGATGACACCAACGCCGTATGTATTATTTTGGTATTCAATAAATTTACATTCTAGACAGAGGGGGAATTCATTGATGATAGGTGCGTCTATATTTGGAGATTTACTTGCGGTAAGACCACTTTTTTCAAATTTGTTTGAAACTCTGTTTCCTGATTCAACACCAAAATAGTCTGCTTCTACGACGTGAGAGGCATCAGCAATGCTTATCGTAAAGGCACCTCTTGCCTTGATGTTTTTTACTGTTTTATGAGATTCTGTTAATTGGAGAGCTACAGTGTTTCTTGCTTGCATAGTGCCCCAGGCAGCATTCATAACATTGACCGAACCATCATCATTGTATGTTGTTACCATTAAGACCGGCATAGGGAAAATCCCTTCTGTTATATCAAGTTTCTTTCTCATTATGATTACCTCGCTTCTTATACTGAATTGACAGGAATTTTATCTGTGTATATAATTGTAACAAGTAACGGAAAAATTACAAGTACTGTCTTTTAAAACAGGTACTATCTTAAAGGAAAGTATCAAATGATTAAAAATTATATTGAGAACGCAAATTTTGAGGATACTGGATTCAGCTATACACTTTCGCTTATATCAGGCAAACATAAGATGGTTATTCTTTATTGTCTGATGGAATTTGAAGTTGTAAGATTCAATGAACTGAGACGTTATCTGAAAAATGTATCGGACAAAACACTTAGCAATAATTTGAAAGAATTGGAAGCAGATAGACTTATTATTAGAAAAGAATATCCTCAGATACCACCAAAAGTTGAATATAGTTTGAGTGATCGCGGTAAATCACTTATGGAAGTTTTAGACCAGTTATGTGTTTGGGGGGAAAAGAACAGAGAATAATATTATAAGCGTCAAAGACAGCGAATAAGAATTTGTCGAACACATGAAATTTTCAGTAATGCGCTCTGTTACCTTTCAATGCTGAAGTTAGTTTTCTTGAATTGACTTTTTTACCAATAGCGAGTATAATAAATGAATTAGCGGCGGGTGACTGTGCCTGCCGCTATTTTAGAAGGTTGATGTTAGAATAGACTAACTTTAATAAGAGCATGTTTGATCTTGCTTCTGGGAATACTTTGTGTAAACCAATGTGGTATGCGACAACGTGTGATGCCGAAGGCTTTATCTTCTTTCAAGAAAAACTAAAATTGCATACATCTAAAGCGAGGAAATAGTATGGGTAAGGAAATTAAAGAGATAACAGAATATTCATTTAATGACGAAACGGGCGATGCTCATATTACTGTTTATCATCTGTTTCCCGGTGTAGAAGTCGCATATGTGTCTGCTCACATGGGTGATTTTGATTTCGCTCTGATAGAACAGAAATATCGACATAATTACGTGGGTATCCATTTTTGCAAAGAAGGTCGTATTGAGCGGGAAATTGGTAATGAGTTTTTATATCTGATGCCGGATGATTGCTTGATTATTCTTGAAAATAAGCGTGAGAAAAAATACAAACTGCCGCTGAAGCACTATCACGGAATCAGTATCGGAATTGACATTGAAAATGTACCCCCAAAATTTACGGAATATATCGGTAATGATCATGTGGATGCCGTGTAAAAAGAGATGGCTACATCCTCTACATATACGACTCAAAAATGACAAAAGTGCTCACATCACATGATGTTACATGGAGTCGCCGGGACAGCTTCTGCAAAGACCAGTATGTTACAGAACAACCGGAAGAAAGACCTACTGCACCGGTAAAGATACATATCCAACAGCTTAATCCGCCTCCGTATGATTCCGGTTTTAGTAAATTTAACTTTGAGGAGGGACTGTGGGATGAATAAATCGTTTTTTGAACAGATCCAGGATGCTGCTGATTATTTAAATCTTGATCTGAATGCACAGGAAATGGCACAGCTCGCAGTCGACCATGAATATAGTGAAGAAAATATACGGATAGTTGCTGAAATGTTCACTTATCTGCAGCAAAAGAAGAAAGAAAACATTGTTTCAACATTGCTCCGATTGAGCCGCCTTCCATTAAAAGAGCCAAAAACTTTTGAAAATTTTGATTTCGGTCAGCTTCATGGAAAACAAACAGATGCCCTGCACAATCTGCCATCCCTTTCGACTCTCTACGCACATAAAAATCTTGCGTTCATTGGCCCGCAGGGAGTTGGAAAAACACATCTTGCGATGGCATATGGACGCAAATGCTGCCAGAATGGTCTGAAAGCGTATTTCTTAAAAGCAACTGAACTAAACCAACGCTTGACTGATGCCCGGAAGTATGGCCGGGAAAGCAGTACCATAAATGGCCTGGTAAAACCATCTTGTCTGATCATTGATGAGATAGGCAGATGCGTTTTTGACAAAGAAAACACCCGAATGTTTTTTGATGTCATTGACCGAAGATACAATAAGGAAGGGCCAAACACTATGATATTTACAAGCAATAAAGGACCGGATAAATGGGGAGAATTCTTCAACGAAGATTCCTCCCTGTTATGTGCCCTTGACCGTATATTTGACGATGCCACAGTATTCATGATTAAAGGAAACAGTTACCGTGGAAAAAACTATGAAACAATAGCATTATCAGCCGGTGCTCCATCAGCACTACCTAAAGCACAACATTAAAGAAAGGAAAAGCTGATGCATTGGTTATTTCTGTCCGACTGAGATTGGTCATTTTCTCCCGACAATAAATGGCTAATTTCTCCCGACGCTAACATGGGAAAGATTTGTGTTTTTTTATTAGTTTGCCAGATTATACGATAAAAAAGCTTATGAAAATGGGGGATTTTGCTATTAATGAAGTGAACTATCTTAGAAAAAAATGGGGATATAGCCATATTGAAATGTAAATAGTTTGAGGAATGCAGTGACTATATGGAATCTTCGATGGAATACACATCTACGTAAATATAATAAAAAACTAGGTGGAAAAACATTATGCGTTTAGAATTTTACCAGGAGGAGAAAGATGACTAAACAAGAATTTTTAGATTTTTGCCATGAAGAATTTACAAAACGAGGTTTTAAAAAAAGGAAAAAAACTTATTATTTGAACGGTGAAGGAATTTTGGTTGGCCTTTATTTGCAAAAATCAATGGCTGAGGCATATTATGTTGAATTTGATTTTTTCATTGGGGAATTCAAAAATCCTAAATTATACCCGACTACGTATGAATCAGATTATTATGGGCGTGTATGTGTTTTGTCGAAGGATATAGATGAAGGAGACTATTATATGACTGCTTTGATAGAATATGAGTTATATACACCGGAAGAATTAAAGCCGTATTTTGATAAAGCATTTGATGAATTTATTATGCCACCACTACTTGAAGGGAAAGAAACTGTATTAAAGATCATGGAATATTATGATGATTATACACTAGAGGAAAAAGAAAATATTATAAAAAAGCTACAGCTTGATCAATAGTATGGTGCTTAAGGAGTTTTGGGCTTCTATATGGCTCTGGGAATGGACTGGCGGAGAGAAATCCGTTCAGGTATAGAGGGTATTATTACGATGCGGAAGTATGTCTGTATTATCTGAATGGAAGAGCGAGAAGAGAAAACGATTTATAAAAGATCCATTAATTCTATTGTGAAATGGGTTTATGTGAGGTTAAAATAAAGCTGATATTTATACAATAATTTTGTTATGTTTGAGATATTTTGAAGGGAGGAATCAGTCTTGACCAGGAGAAGAACATATCAGGATAAAGAACTCCTGTTAAGAAATTATGTGAGACTAAATAGAATTACAAAGACAGAGTTCAAACAGTTGATGCGGCTTTCAAAAGATAAAAGCTCAGTGATTAGATTTGAAGTGGCTACAATTCTCTTTGATGTTAAGAATCAAGCTTCAAAGAAATTATTATTTCAACTTGCGAAGGATAGAGATTCCTTAGTAAGAGCAGAAGCATATACCTCTTTGTCTGGATTTAAATTTGCTGATGTAGAAGAATTTTTACGAAAGGCAATTGAAAGAGAAAAGGATGAACTTGCTTGTTCTTATGCTATAACATCATGGGGCGAAGTTGCGCTCAAATTATTTGACGAACATGATGAAGATATAAATTATGTTAATAAATTATTGAGAACACATAAAATTATGGTATCAGAACGTTGTAGATTAGAGTGTTATTATGCATTATATGGATTTGGTGATAAAAAAATGCTTAAGAAAATCATGAAATTTTTAAAAAGTACTAATCCATATATTCGTTATATTGTATATGATACACTGGAATTAAGTGTAGACCAGGATAATCGTTCTGAAATAATCGATGTGCTCGAGAAAATGCTAGTAAAAGAAGAACTTCCGTAAGCGCCAAATATTCCTGCGGATTTCCTGATCCTCAAGTTTTGCCTATAATTGTAGTCGATAGATATTTAGACTATTTCACTACAATTATGGAGGATAGGTTATGGCA
>NZ_JBQHSG010000019.1:0-41400 GCF_052066375.1 Bariatricus sp. HCP28S3_A7 | reverse complement strand
CATAATGTTCAGCCAGTTCCTGATAAGTTTCATTAATCTGCTGGTCTCTCCATCCACCATTGTGAACAACTGCAGTCTTGCAGTTATCCGGTACGAGAATCTTAGCAACACCGCCAAAGTACTCGTACATATGGACATGAGCATTAATCCATGATTTCTGCTTCATATCCAGAAATGCTTCCACATATGTATACTGGCTGTAAGTCATTACGCCAACAAATATGTAGGCTTTGATGATTTCTCCGGTATCAGGATCAATGATTGTTGCAGGATCACCTGCCCAATCAACTTCAACCTGTTCACCAGGTTTCCGGTTGATATGCATGGTAGCACGATGTTTTTGCTCATCCTGTTGGATGTGGTAGCAGAACTGTGAATACATGAGTGGTTCTTCGCCATTGGCACGGCAATCCTCCATGTATTCAGTCCACAGGAGCTTTTTACTTACTCCGTTACGAAGTAGCTCCTTGCGGATGTAGTCGTAGTCAGGCATACGCTTGTGGGATGTGACTTGTTTTGCAGAAGGGAAGAACTTTTCTGCAAGGACAGCATCGGTGTCATTTTCATCGAGCGGCCAGGAAATATCTAATTCCGCGGCACGCTTTAACACACGATTGACTGTCTTTTTTGAAACATTGCAACTGTCGGCAATGTTTTGTTGACTGAGATTCAAGCTTTTGAGCCTGAGAATCTCTCGATATTTGGTCATAGTCATGACCTCCTTAAAATGTATTTACACCACAGGGTGCATAGTTACATTTTAAGAATTTATGATAAAGGTTTCCACCAACGGAATGGTGGTTCCCTTAAAAACGGATTTGCGGTTTCCTAAGTCCGGACAGCAGGGACACGGCCCCCGGATTATTCATGCATTAAAAAATATTAACAAATCGATAACTGCTTTATCAGATAAATTCATATGATATTTATCTATATAGTAATTTCAAATATTATTGTCATTTGATTGTCACTCAACTAAAAACGAGCCAAGGAACGCCGTAAATTCGGCATTTCTTGGCTCATGTACATTATTCAAACTCGGCTCCGTCGTGGCAAAACTTAACGGAATTAATTAATGTTTTGCCAACAATAAGATAAGTTTTTATTTCTACTACATAATTTACACTGGCTTTCTGATGAACTGTTGCCAGAATGTTGCCATGGAATTAGTATAGCATATACAAGAAAGAACGCAAAGCTTTATTTAATAATACACACCCCAACATATTTTTCAATAACGGTTAGAGAGAATCACTCTTGTCCTTGAACTACACAATCCAATATAACTTGCTATGCCATTCCCACTTTAAATTCACTATATTGCATAATGTATTCATATATCTTTGCAATATTATGATTGTCTATCATTCCTTCATATTTTACGACAAACAACATTATCTCATTGCCTTATAAATCATATGTTTCTCTAATTACAGCTATTTTTCAATATTACGAAAATGTTCCAACTTTATAAATATCTGGATCTAATATAAATTCACTATCGGTTGTATCTAACCACTTTTTACATATATCAATAAATTTGAAAATATGATTAGCAAGATACTCTGTCTTCTCCTTATTAAATTCAAAAATTTTCTCAAGTATTTTCGACTTATCCGGATACTCTAACGTATTAATAACTTTTCCTCTATTAGTATCTACATATTTTTTCGTGTCCCCATCTTTATAAAAAACCTCTAAAACTATTTTTGCATTCGGAGGATTTGATGGATTCATTGCATATGCAGAAACTACCGCATAAGTATCGGAAGTCTTACTTCCGGTATCTACAACAAATTGCATATACTCTCTTGGAGATACAATATTTCTATATACTCTTAACCAATCAATAATATTTAAGACTGTTATGGTCCATTCTTTACTAAAGTAATTTGACGCAAATAAATCCTTTAATATTTCTCTTAAAAGTCCATCTGTATCATCATGTTCATCTAAAAATACAAATGCCGGAAAGGAATGATTATCTAACTTCTGTCTGATATCATCTATAGACAAATCAAATAGTTTATTTATATCAGCTAATCCTTCTGACAAAGAAACTGTTTGAAAAAGCAAATTACTCAATTTTATATTTATATCTAATATACATTTATCTATTTTGCCTTTCATGTAGTCATTTAGTGGATTAGCTAATTTGCCTTGACTATACAAAGCCAATATATTTTCGTTAAGAATAGAAACTATTTTCTTTTCTTCACTTTCTACAAACGGATTATATGCTAGTACACGTTTTTGCCTAATATCAAATGGAAGATTTTCTATTTTTCCTGTATTTACATCAAAGAAGCAAATTATCTTATCCCATCCTAATATATTAATTGCAAAGCCGAGTTCTATAAGCACATTGGGGTTTGGAATAGAACGCTGTAAATTTGAGGTAATATTACTTATATCCGCAACAAATAGTGCACATTTACTTATTTTTTCAAAAATTGAGGATGAAATATCTGGTGTACCTAATAGCCCTAATGTATCTCTATCATATTCCACATATATATGTAAATCCTCATTTTTGTTTATTGACTTAATAGATTTTTTTATACACTTCTCAATATAATTTCTATGCGTTCTTGAATTCAAATCTGACTGCCAAGAAAAAAATATGTTCTTCATAAAATCTTTGTCCTTTATACAAATTCTCAAAATAACCAAAACAGCTCCATTTAATGAAACAAATTCAAGTTTTCTCTCACTCCAATCTAGTCATAGCATAATCATCTTCTGGAATAATCAAATTAACAAGCTCCGCTTCTATGGCTTCTATGGCATCAACACTTTTACCATTTTTAGAAAAATAATAGAAAACAGAAAATGCCCACTCAATCCATCCTTGCATATTTTTGCTGGAATATCGGATACACTATAATCATTCTTTTCGTCCACAAAAATGTTTCCACACAATATAATCGTATAACTCTATGGTCTATCCGAATTACTGTTATCAGAAAATTGTTATCACATTTTTTAAGCAAAACATTTTTCTTTCATTTTATCAATCACTCCGTCACATATCTCAACTATCGTTGCGTATGTTCTTTTCCCCACTTTATCGGATTCAGGAACTAAATTATCCACCATAATATCTAATCCTTTATCTATATCTGAAAATACATATTCATAAAATTTAACGGTGTCAAATTCCATCGTATCTTTCTCTATTGTAAATGGCTCTCTCTTTTCATTGGGATTTGTATTTTCCAGAATGTACTTTGTTTCATCACTTTTAAAGTTCAATGTCTTTTTCATATCTCTTCATCCTTCCTAAAATAGTTTGTAATCCGCCGTCAATATTATCCGCTACTATTTGCAAGATACTATATTCCTCATTTTCATATTCCAAGGCTCCTGATTTTACAACTAATTTTCCTTTCTCTTTAGACAGAAAAATAACATTGTCAACATCTAGATTTACAATAAATTGCGGATTATGTGTAACCATAATCACTTGCCTAATTTGCCCCATTCTTCTAAATTGATCCAATACCTTTTCTTTAATAGCCTTTTGGGAAATATGATCTTCGGGTTGATCTATTAGATAAATTCCTTTATTTCGAGCTTCCCCGCTAATAAGAGTAAAGTACATTTGTGCATCAAATCCAGAAGATACTTCTTCAAAGACATCCATCGTCTCATCTACAATTGTATTCCCTATTTTAAAATCTTTCTCTAGTTTTGTGTGTATTTTCATTTTAAGCGCCTCTAGAGGAGAAAGTCCCTCATCTTCAGACGGATAGTTTTTAATATATTCCTTTAATTCTTTTTCCGTAATAGCCTGCGTATCAATTTCCTTTCCTTTCTTAAGAACAGACCTTAAAACTTCTCTAATATATGCATTATCAATCCGCTCAATTTGAACTTTTGAGATAAATCGATACTTATCAACTGGATTGCATTCCGGCTTTATAACCAATTCTTCAATATTAGGTTCATACTTCCTAACTTTTTCTTTTTGTGTCAGCAACTTACAGATATTTTGTATAGTTTCACTTTTTGACTCAATGAAATCTGAATACACAGCCTGCTCATCCGTTACTTTTTTACTATAATTTTGCTTATAATGATTCATAAATGTATTATACACATTTATTTTCTCATTTTCTTTCTTATAGTTTTCCAATTTTTGATTATAGCCATCTAACATAACCTCAAACATCTCTACTGAATTATCAATATGTTGTTTGTCTTTATCACGCAATGCTTTATTTTTCAAAATTTCTTGTAATTCACTAATTACATTTTCAAAATGTTCAATTAATTTTTGTATTTCAGTTACACTAGCTTTCTTCACTTTACCTACAAATGTAAGGCTCTTATCCAAGACATCGCTCGTAATAATGCTAAAACTGGGTAATCCCTTTATATTAGCATCATATGAAAACTTTTCTCCTATATACTCGTATAATCTCTGTAAATCTCTCTCAACAATATTCCGATACTTGTCCGCATTTATCTGATTAGGGTAAAACCGTTTCAAATACTCATTTGGTTTCATTCCTTCTGTATCAAATATTTCCCTTATTTCCCCCTGTTGATTATACATGAATAAATTTTCTTCAGAAATACTCGTTTCTATTGACATATTATTTTTTTCTAGATACTTTTCATAGCCCCTTTTCAGTTTTCTATCTGTAATCTTAACATTATTTGTAAGTGCATGAAGAAATAAGGATTTTCCTATTGAATTATCCCCTATAATTACATTTATCCCCTTTGACATAGGAATATAAACTTTCTCTCCAGAAATATTCAGAGTGATTTTCGGAATATATTTTTCTACCGGATTAAAAAATTTGTCTGTCAAACTAATTCTGTGATGATCTGTAACTGCCATCGCCACTCCTTTAAACGTGGGCAGCGATTTAATATAAGTAAATGAAAAAAAAGTTTTATCGTCCTTTTCAGTATTGGGATAATATGACCAATTATGGCAATCCGAACCTGTAACAAACCTTAAATTTTCTTCTAAATCATTATCTACCAAAAATGCTTTATTATATATTTCATTCTTCTTATTTCTAAATTCATAAGCATCAAAATAATCCATAAATACTAACTCATTAAATGTTTCTTTTCCCAATGACATCACATCGTTAGCATGTGCTTTATGCTGTGATGAAACAGTCTTTTTTTGATGGGCAATCATTATAAAATCAGTATTTATTTCATTTAAAATTTCAAAGTAATTTGCCTTTGAATATGCGCCTTTTTTATAGGCTGTTTTACCTTTTCCCGTTGACATTATCTGTTCAATGTGTTTTACTTTCTCATCATCTTTGTCATCAAAAATGGTAACTATATGAATAACTTTTCCCTCAACAAATTCTACAGAAAACTCAATACCCGGAAGTACTTTCTTTATACAATTATCTTTTTCTTCTTCCTCTTTTAGTTTCCGATATATTTCGTAATTAAACTCATCATGATCAGTAATTGCACATAATTCCACATCATTTTCTGTTAATCCTTTAACCAACATCGGCAAATTGTCTATTGTATTATTAGAAACTTTATCTTTGTCTTTATTTTTTGAATAGACAGAATGAATATGCAAATCTATTTTTATACCTTTGTTTATAATTTTCTCCATAGTTATTCTCCCCCCATATATCAAGCTCGCGCTTTACTCTAATCGTTTTGCATACTCATAAATCCGCTTAAGCATCCCATCATTTCCCTTTTCGATCCCCAACTGCCGTTCCATTCTGTTTCCAAACCCTATGTATGTATTAAATCCGAGCATATATACAGCCATCGCCATTGCTAAGTCTTCCGGCTGCTCTGCATACACGCTTGCCACATTTCGTAATTCATCGATTACTGTATCATGCGGAACAGAAACGCTTTCTTCTTCATTCACAACAGCATTAATTACACCCGGAAGCGCCATACACATCTTATAAAATGAATCTTCTTCACCAGTAAGAATTGCATAGAACTGATCCATACTAACACGCCGTATTAGCCTATGTTGCACGTTTTTACCATCTACTTTTGTTGTCCATTTAATGTTCTGTGACTTTTTAGCAATTGCTTCTACTAAAAGGCACGCGCAATCATCATCTTCAAGTATCTGCCCTTGCATTTTTATATATGTCTTTGCCGAAGAAGCCGAATTCATAGTATTATGCTTATTCTTCATTTCCACATATAACGTATGTACAATATCCCCATCCGGCATTTGTATTCCATCTGGATTTCTATATATTACATCCCATCCTGCTTGCGGAACTTCACAACCTATAAAATACGAAAAAATATTCTGATGAAAGTATCCAATATCATTATTATTGGACTTATCTCTCTGCCGGAAAATTTCATTATTTACAATTTCTTCCCAACTTGTACGGTACACCGATTTATCAAATATCAGTTTTATTGGGTCAATCAGATTACTATTAAACCGTTTCAGATCATATGATTCCAGTTTTTCACCATATTTCATAATAGTTGCCCGTACATGATTTTTAAAATCTTCTTCAGAAATAAAGTTTAAATTCCATGCCATTACTTTAATACCTCCAACGACTTATGTATTTCGCAAGCAATATCATATGCTAAATTTACAGGAACTGCATTTCCTACTTGTTTATACTGGGATTGTATATTCCCACAAAATTGCCACTCATCAGGGAATGTCTGACACCTTGCATTTTCACGGACAGTAAATGGTCTGGCTTCTAAAGGATGACATCTCTCTGTTTGTTTTTGAGAAGGCGATGTAAGCACTGTTAATGATGGCTCATCCAAACTCATTCTCCTTAAAATACCCGTCCGTCCTCCTTCCATATCCCAACAACTTTTCATATACTCTTTTGCTATATCAGGATCAATGTCTCTCCAATAACCTCCCGGCGGTACAAGTTCAAATATTTTTCGTTTATTTTCTCCGTAGGGGACACCTGGACCCTCTGGACAATCTAAGAGCACATCTCTCAAAACCGGCTTATAATCATGTGCTTTTGGAAATTCATATTTGATTTTATTAACCAAATCATTCCTAATTCCAATTGTAATCAAACGCTCTCGTTTTTGCGGAACACCATAATCCCACGCATTTAACACTTTTTTCTGTATGGTATATCCTGCTTGTTCAAAAATATTAGTTATCGTGGCATAAGTCCTTCCCTTATCATGCGTCAATAATCCCCGAACATTCTCAAATAAAAACATTTTCGGCTGCAATTTTTTCAAAAAAATTGCATAATGATAAAATAATGTTCCTCTTGCATCCTCAAGCCCTAGCCGCTTTCCAGCATATGAAAACGCCTGACAAGGCGCACCTCCTGATAATAAATCCAATTCTCCTTTTTTTATTTTAAAATAACCTTCCAAGTCCAAACAAGAAATATTAGCAATATCGTCGTTGATCACCCGCCAATTCGGACGATTTGTTTTCAAGCTATCCGCAGCATCCTTATCAAATTCAATTAACCCTAATGTATCAAATCCAGCTTTTTCAATCCCTAACGCAAGCCCACCAGCACCAGCAAATAGCTCAATTGTAGAATATTGCTTAGGAGTATTCTTTGCACTACTATCCCTTCGTATTTCTAAAACATCTTCTATATTACAATTTAAAGTAAAACAGATTTTCTCAATAGACTCAAACGAAACCGGCTCATTTTTTCCCAATCTTGCCAGCACATTAAAACTAATTCCTGACGCTTCTTTCAGTTCTGTACGGTTCATTTTTTTATCAATCAGCAGTTTCCACAGTCTGTCGTAACAAATCGCCACGTATATTCCTCCTAAAAATTATTTGTCTACATTTTATCATGTATTTTTCTTATTCGCAATTCTTTTCCTCACTATATCGTTAGATTTTCTCCCTGTATTTTTTTTCATTAATTAGGGAGCTCCCAGCTCGATTTGGAGTGATGTGGAGTTTATTTTTTCGTTTTACGATCATTATTATGATGGTCACGGGTACTTGTAACTTTTTATTCACCTTGATAAAATAACTTATATCAGAAAAGGCGGTGAATACATATATGACTCGTGATCCCAAAACAGTATCAAAAAACATGAGTAAAATCCATAACAAAGATACTTCAATAGAAATACAACTCCGAAAAGCTCTCTGGCACAAAGGATACCGTTATCGTAAAAATTATAAGGAGCTTCCCGGCTCTCCTGATATCGTTCTTACCAAATACAAAATTGCTATTTTTTGCGACAGCGAATTTTTCCATGGTAAAGACTGGGAATTATTAAAACTCCGCCTTGAAAAAGGGAAAAATCCCGACTATTGGATTAAGAAAATAGAACGAAACCGTTCCCGGGACTGTGAAAATGATAAAAAACTTCTTTTCCTCGGCTACACCGTTATTCATTTCTGGGGACAAGATATCAAGAAACATACAGATGAATGCCTTCAAGCTATTGAAGAATCTATCTGGGACAATACATTTTCAAATGATCCCGAAATTTTAAAAGAATACGAATAATATTTCCTTCATTATTAGTTGTAGGCTACCCCCTCAAAAATAACCTTGGACTTACAGTTTTATCCTGACATCCAAGGTTATATTTTTTAAGTACCCTTATCGATCCATGCCCACATCTCTTGAACTTCTCTTCTTCGGTCTCTGCTCCGCAATCTGCTTCTTCTCCTCCAACCGTTCATGAATACTCCTTTTCTGCCCGGTGCTTTTCTGCATTTCCTGTTTTCCCACATTCGGAACATTCGCCGGAATCCTCAGATACATTTTTTCCTGTTTCGGTTCCGGTGCATCCCATGCTTTTTGAGCCATCTGAACTTCCTTCAATTCCGCTCTTGCAGTCTTCCTTGCATTTGTAACTTCCAGTGCATTCTGATATCCATGCTGTGCCGGAATCAAATCCAGTGTAGCCTTTGCATTTTCCAATTGGACTTTTTTCGCATCAATCTTCTCTTCCAGTTCCTTCTGCTCTTTTCGGTGAAACCATTTCTTTTTAACTTCCTTCAGATCCTTTTCCAACTTCACAACCGCTTTCTCAATGGCATAGATCTTCTGTTCCTGCTTTTTCATCTTGTTCAGGATCTGCTGTAATCTCATAACCTCTGCTTCCTGTTTTTCCGAGGAAGGTCGTTCTCCTCTCGGTCTAGCTGGCAGTGGTTCTGGTGTAATGTCAACCCGAACATCATGATCAATCAAAGGATTCCCTTCCGAATCTCTGTCGCAATATTTTGTTTCCCTCAGAAATTCTACAAATCCTCTTAAATATCCGATTGCTTTCTGAAGAATCCCGGTAAATAATTTGGGATCCGATCCATGTTCTCGGAGCGACTCCGCCACCGGTTCATCAATCTGTGATTGCTTTGCCAGCATCACTTCTACTTCTGATGCACCTGTAAGTAATGCCCGATCTACATTCCGGTTCCATTCCTGCCGGAGATAATTATCCGCTTTGATTTCTGCTTCTTTCGGATTGTTCTTCCCTATCTTTTTGGTAGCAAGATAAGGACCGCCTTTATGAAATACCTTCAGCTTTTCATTTTCATCCTTCACAATCTCATTGATGGCATCCGTCATGACCTGCTTCACATTTTCAAGAAATGCATTGGACTTAAATTTCTCTTTCTTTGGCTGAAAGAAATTTGTCTCATACACTTCCCCTTTTTTGATAATCTTACATCCGGGTCGGAGATTTCCGTCCTCATCGAGGATTTCCTTTTTCGTCCGCACATGCTTTCCGGATTCATTATAAAACATATTTCTGCTTGCAACTTTCCGTTCCACTTCCTGCCGGATCTCCCGCTCGGAGAAGATCAAATGAATATGCAGATTGGTTTTGCTCTTATTGTGATGCAATGCCGCACAGCATCCCACATCATATTTCTCCAGGAAAACCGAAGTTATGTACTTCAGCAACAGTTCATGGTCATACTCAATCAGGCTCGGCGGTAACATGATAATCAGTTCCCTAGCTTCAATACAAGTTCCTTCTGTTCCGCTTTTTGCAAAATCCCGCTGATTCTGTTCAGCAAGAAGCTCCCAGTAACTGTCCTCCACATTGGAAAAGACCGCATATAGATTTTCCTGACGCTTGGGGCTGCTGATATAATCCACTCTGCCTTTTACATCATGCAGCTTGCTTTCCATCACAAAACTATGATTTCGCCTGTTCACACTTCCCTCCTTTCCGCCGGATGCGCTGCCATCAGAAATCACCACCGCTATTCGTTTTTACAAAATACTTTAGCAAGGCAAAAAACGCCCCTGCGAGGCCCTCCGGGAGGACGAAAGACACAGAGTATAAGCTTTAGCTTGTGCGATGGGTGTATTTCGCTCTCAATCGCCGAGGGCTCTTTTTGTCATACCCGGATTATTCTATCTCTTCTGATGACAGGTTATTTCTAATTGGCGTATCCGCCATTTTCATTTATGCCCGTTTCCGGGCTGTTTCTCGTTTCTGCTTTATTTTCAAAGTTTTTTCGCTCCTGTTCACACTTTCCTGTTCACATTCCACCCGGATATTTGTGAACAGAAACCTGTGAACAGAGCTCAAAACATTTTAAAAGTAATACTTAATCAAAGGGAAGTTCCATGTTTTCATCCACTTTCATGAATCCTTCCTCATCTTTTTTCGGCTGAATCCGTTTCCACGACCTCTGAGTTCCGATTGCTCCACCAAATCTGTGATTGCCATGTTTCGTCCAGCCAACGATTTCATTATCCATCAAATCGCCGATTTCCTTGGATTGCCATTTGGGTACGATTCCTTCCTGATGAAATACCTGCTGATAGATAATGGTCGAACACACATAATCTTCTTCGTATGCATCAAGGAACGCCTGAATCATGCCTGTCTGGGTATCTTCCGGCATGAATTCTCTCTGAAGCAGCTTAACGTGATCCTCCATCTCCGGTGAAAAAGTCAACGGATAATTTCCGCTTCGATAGATTTCCATTGCCTCTGCCCATGCCTGGATAATGTATAATCTGGATTCCGCTTCATTTTCATAAATGGTGGTTTCCGCTTTTTCGGGAAATACCCTGACAGGGGCAAATCTCCGGTTCCCGGTACGGTCAAACGGGAGAAAATTCAGATCATTGGAAGTACCGCAAAATACACACTGACGGTATCTGTCCTCTGCCCGCCTTTCATATGGGATACGATAAATATCCTTCTGCCGGCTCAGGAACGATTTTGTCTCTTCAATACTCTTTGCATTTGCCACTGCATTCATTTCTGACATTTCCACAATCCAGTGTCCCTGCAGATATTCATAAACCTTCTTATCATCGATCCGTTTCATATCGTCGGTAAACCACTCATCTTTGATTGCCAGATAGCGAAAGAACGTGGATTTTCCAGTTCCCTGCCCTCCGACCAGACAGAACATGATGTCATATTTGGCTCCCGGCTCATACAGCCTTCGAATGGCTCCCATCATATGCATCTTCATCACTTCTCCGGTATAGTCAATAGCCTCTGCTCCAAAGAAATGTGTCAGCATATGCTGAATCCTCGGAATACCATCCCATTTTAGACTCTCCAGATATTCAAGAATCGGGTGAAAACTGTTTTCATTTGCCACGATATCGATTGCCTTTGTAATGACCCGATCACTGGTCAGTCCATAATTCTTCTCCAGATATAAAGCCAGATTGTTCATATCGGTGTCCGTCATATGGACACCACGCCTTTTCCAGGGCATTTTCTTCATGATGTCAATCTGACACGTCATTTCATTTCTGCAGATGGCGCCTTTCAGACAGGGATCATGCTCCAACGCATATTTGCAGTTCTGGATGGATTGACGGATTTTCCCCTTTTCCGTGGTATCCAGTTGTTCCCTGATATCCTCCACTGTCAGAAGCTCCATCTCCACAATCTCCTCTAAGTTCTGCAAGGACTCCTCGCTCATATTCTGCAATTCTCTGTTCATACCTCTTCACCTCCTCCCTTCCGTTCCGGAAAAATCCAGAACCTCTTCGTCAGTTCCAAACATTAGAATGTCCGCCAGATAACTGACCTTGCTTTCATTCTGTAAGGCTTCTGCAAATAATGGATGCCATTCCTCTTCCGCAAATTCCGGCTTGTAAAATTCCTTCCAGAATTCCATCCACCGCAGATAACGCAGTAATACATTGG
This sequence comes from Bariatricus sp. HCP28S3_A7, assembly GCF_052066375.1. Lineage (NCBI taxonomy): Bacteria > Bacillati > Bacillota > Clostridia > Lachnospirales > Lachnospiraceae > Bariatricus > Bariatricus sp. HCP28S3_A7. Next base: position 29,298 of record NZ_JBQHSG010000019.1, on the reverse strand, counting down.
CAGCATCCCTTGCCCATCCGTCAATTTTCTTTCGAACAAATCGAATCCGTTCCTCTTTTGTTTGAACCTTTTCTTTTTTCTTAAATCCTGAAATTTGTTTTCTTTTTTCCTCTGGCTGCCCAATTGGAATTTCCAGAGAAAAATCTTCATTGATCTTCTTCGCTGCTTCGAACTGGGATAAGCCAAACAGTATAGCCACATAATTGACTGCATCGCCTTTTGCTCCACAGGCGAAGCAATAATAATTCCTGTCAATCTTCATACTGGGGTGCTTGTCATTATGGAACGGACAGCGCGCCATCCCGTTCCGGCTCACTTTTAATCCATATCTTTCTGCCACCTGCCTTGCGGCGACACGTTCTTTCATTTCCTGAAAAATGTTCATGTACGTCCTCCTGTATCCTTTGTAATCAAATTCCGTAATTTTCCCTCTTTCCGTTACAGGAGAACTTTGCTATACTACACATAAAGCTATATGCGTATAGGCAGACTTCTCCCGTAAGGATTGAGTTTTGTCTATGAGGCTTTACCAGAGCCTGCATAAGTTTTTAAGCGTGTGAGAAATGTCCTTGTTACCAGCAGGGGCATTTTCCTTTTTTAGGGATGTTCCGGGGATTCCACATGCTGCGGTTCCTCCTTCATCCCATTTAGCGTCACAGCAACCATCTGGATAGTCTGAAGAAGTTCTTCATTTTCTTCACTGCATGCTTCCAACCGTTTCAGTTCCCCGTAAATCTGCTGCATCTGATTTTTCAGAGCCTTATATACTCTTGGATTTCCCTGTACGGTCACTTCCCATTCCATCAGCTTGCTCACGATATACTCCTGTTTGGTAAGCCCGGACAGTGCCACCATACAGTCAATCATTTTTTCTTCTTCCTCGGATACTCTGAATCCCACTGTCCGGTTTCTCCATCGTCCTTTTGCATCCAACGTTCTCTCCATCAGATCTTATCCTCCTTTTCCATCCGCTCCACATCCAGCTTATTTGCCATCTCCGTCTGCACTGTCGGAAATAAATGTGCATACCGGTAGGTGATCTTCTCTGCCTCATGTCCCACACGGTTTCCAATGGCAAGTGCTGTAAATCCCATATGGATCAGCAGGGAAACATGGCTGTGGCGAAGATCGTGGATTCGAATAACCGGAACTCCTGTTGCTTTGCATCCCCGTTCCATTTCATGTTTCAAATAGGATTTGGAAAATGGGAAGATCCGCTGATCCTGTGCTAACGAATAATACATCTGAAAATAATCCTGCATTTCTTCACAGAGAAATTCTGGCATCACAACGATGCGGTTGCTTTTCGCTGTTTTAGGCGAAGTAATAATGTCCTGCTTTTTCATCCGGTGGTACGTTTTATTGATCCGCACCGTCTGTTTTTCAAAATCAAAATCTGCCGGTGTGAGGGCAAGCAGCTCCCCTTCCCGGATTCCGGTCCAGTACAGCATCTCAAAGGCATAATAGGATCTGGGCTTGTCCATCATTGCCTCAGCAAATATCAGATACTGTTCCTTTGTCCAGAATTTCATTTCCTTTGGAACCTCTTTTCCCATACTTCCTGCCTGTCTTGCCGGATTGCAGGGCAGATTATAATAATTGACTGCATGATTGAAAATTGCTGTAAGCTGTGCCTGAATCGTTTTCAGATAATCCACAGAATAAGGTTTACCCTTTTCATCCCGATATGCCATCATCTCATTCTGCCAGGCAATCACATCCGCCACTGTGATCTCATTGATCTTCCGTTTTCCAAAGTAAGGAAGGATTTTTGTCCGCACAATGTGGCTTTTCGTCTCAAATGTACTTTCCTTTACCCTCTGACGTTTATACTCGGAATAAATCTCATAAAAGCTCTCAAACGTCATATCCAGCTTATTTCCTTTTCGGAGCATCATCTCATGTTCCCATGCAGTCGCTTCCCGTTTGGTCTTGAAGCCACGTTTCTGCGTCTGCTTTCTTTCCCCGGTAAAATCGGTGTACCGGAACACCACTCTCCATGTACCTTTGTCTTTTTCCTGATATACAGCCATCTTAAGTACCTCCTATTTTTCTTCGTAAAACAACTTTTTCTTGAAATAATTGGCATCCACACGCCCCGGCACTGTAATCAGCCCCATTCCGCTGAGCTCTTTATTCAGCTGGCGAATAATCTGGTATGCCTTTGACTGCTTGACCTGTAAAATATCCATTACTTCTTCTGCAGTCAGAAATCCATTCTTTAATTCAGACATTCCATTCACCTCCTTCCACATCATCTTCAAGGAAAAACCCCTCTACTTATCCAAAGTTTCAAGGCACCTTATACAACCTCATTTTCAAATTTTCTTTAACTTAACGCTATATAGTTAAGTTCGATTGTATTATATTAACTATTATCCGTTAAGTCAAGTGGTTTGAACATCGGTAATTAAATTTTTTTGTTTAAGTTTTTCTTGCGTCTTATTTTTCCATATGCTATACTGATTTAAACAAATATCGTTAACCACCAGTTCCTATTCATTGCACCACAGTAGGAACTTATATTCAAAAACGAATAAAAGATTTCAGAAAAAGGAGAGATCCCTATGGCATTTGGAAAACGTATTAAATTTTTCAGAAACAGAAAAGGTATGAAACAGAAGGAGCTTGGCGAACTTCTTGGATTCCTTGGAAAGACTTCGGATGTTCGTGTGGCGCAGTACGAGACAGAAGCCAGAACCCCCAAGGCTGATCTGGTCAAAGAAATGGCACAGATCTTCGGTGTCAGTTCCAGAGCCATCAATGTTCCGAATATTGACTCTTATCTTGGTCTCATACACACCCTTTTTGCAGTAGAAGATATGTATGGAATCAAGATCGGTGAGATTGACGGAGAGCTCTGTCTTCGCCTTGACCGGGAGCACAAAGAATATCAGCATCTGTTTGAACCTTTTCATGCATGGCAGCAAATGGCTGCAAAACTGGAAGCCGGAGAGATCAGCCAGGAAGAATACGATAACTGGCGATATAACTATCCGGAATTGGACACCTCTGAGATTCGGGCAAAGGTTCCGTCTCTGGAACTCTCTGACGAACTCATAAAGGCTCTGAAAAAAGAGAATCAATAAAGAAATGTAAAAAGAAAAAACCTTACTGACTACTCTTTCCAATTATGGAAACAGTTCATCAGTAAGGTTTTTATGTTATAGAAATATAATTTTATTCAACGGATATTGCAAGAACGTTGCCATTTCGTTGCCAAAAAATAACGGAATCTGCTTGGAACCCGCATAAATACTGGGTCTAATTTTGCAAAATCCTATTCAAACTCCTTTGCGGACTGCGTTTCATGACACGCAAAGGCTGTTATTAGAGGTTTATATTTCGAACGTGCGTTCTGTTTTTGTGTTTTTCGCACCGCTTATGAAGAAATAAACTCCAAAATAACTCCATTTTACTCTTTATTATTTTGTTGTTCTTCTCTTGCGTAAAGAATGTCCAACGCCTGGAATATTACATTACTCATAGTCTGATAATGTCTCTCTGCATAAGATACTAGCTTTTCTTTTTGCTCTGGTGACATCCTAATTCTCAGACTAGAATCTTTGCCGTCTAATGATGGTTTTCTAGGCATCTTTCTCTCCTCCTTACATTTCATAGTTTAACACGAATTGATACAAGTGTCAATCTCGTTTTGTTAATATCACCCATTTCCCTTTTTGGCTACTTCCCTGCCTCTTCAGATAATTCTTTTCCTTCAATTTGGTTATATAATACTTCACACTAGCAAGATTCCAATCTAACGCATTAGCCATTTCTTTCTGCGTGATTGAAGGTTGCATACGTACAAGATTCAGAATTTCTATTTCTTTCTCACTCAGTACATTTTCATCTTCCACTTGGTCTAATCTCTCTAAATCTTGGTTAGCTTGGTTAGTAGCTTGGTTAGCTTGGTCAGTTATTGGATTGACTCGGAACAACTCTACCCGAAACATATTATCAAATTCCTGAAATCTCGGCTTTGGAAGTCCATACTCTTCTGCAGCATTAAGGATTCTTTTTATTCCGCTTCCCCATGCCTCTACAAGTCCCATCTGACTGAATATATTGGCAATGCCTTTATTCCTGATCTTCGAATGACCATTCATGACTTCCTCATAAGTTAATCCGTTATATAATCCACCCGGAGATGTCACCTCCAATCTGTCATCATAAACTGCGACCTGAATACAGGATTCATCTAATAGGTTACGGTGACAATGGGCATTAATAATCATTTCCCTGATTGCTTCCGGTGGTAACTCATATTTCTCTTTTCGCACCAATCCGTCAATTGTTGCTCCAAGCCGAATATTTCTCAATACAAAATCTACTGCTTCTTCGATTTGTGTATAGATTGGTCCTGTAAATTCTCTCTTATCCAGAAACATTGCACGATCTGTTCCCTTGAATACCGCACATTGTGTTTTGGAGAATGAAAAATAATCCGATGTCAGCAACGCATAGGCATTCGTTGCCAGAAGCTGTCCCTCGCTCTGCTTCAAAATTTTCCAGTTTATCAGCTGCTCTTTCTTTACAGAATGTTCTGACATTCCTGCTTTCTTCCAGAACTTTTCAATATCCTGACAAAGTTTCTCTGTTGCTTCCTCTGAAACAGGATAACCCACACAAGTAAGCTCATCCCATGAGATTCTGGCCCCTTCCATTTCCAGTTCTTTTATCTTCTCCGGAAATGCCTGTCTTGATGTACCTTCTACACGGATATAAGTGCCATTATCTTTTCCCTTTGATTTTAGATAATACGGTCTGTTCTTTCCAGCTTCTACTGATACAACAATGACCGTTTTCCCGTCTACTGTCTGTGGCTCAATATCAGGAATGATCTGTGGCACACAGGAATCAGAAACTGCATTGGCAATTCCATCCATCAGCTGAAACAACACATCATTTTCCACACCAACAATCTGGTGTGTTTTATCATCTACTCCAACAATCAGCTTGCCACCTTGTGTATTGGCAAAAGCTACGATTGTCTTCATGTACTTTTCACTTTTATCAGGTAAGGATACCTTGTACTCAATATTTTTCGATTCCCCGGAAAACATAGTATCTTCTACCATTCTTTCACTCCTACTCTATACTCGCACCACTGGTACGAATAATTCTATTTCCAGAGCAATCTTCTCTGGATCATTAACACTATTATACGTTCTATTCTTCTTTTCTATCAAGCAAGAAAACAAAACAGTTCATTTCTTCTTACCATTTTCTTCTGTTCTTTTTTGATGCCAGATAAAGTCTCGTCATCTCATCCATGAAAATAGTTTTGTCCTCATTGGTCATAGTTCCACTGGCAAATAAAGCAGCTACCTGTTCAAGAATCTGCCTTGCCTGTTTAGCACCAGCATATTCACTTGGCTCATCATTACCCAAGCACACGGTTTCATTATCATTCATAAGATAAGAAACCTGACACTGAAATGCATCTGCCAGTTTTTGATATAAACTACTCTGCTTCGGATATCGTCCTTCAACTTCCCAAGATCGAATTGTTCTATGAGAAACGCCCACCATATCACCCAGCTTTTGTTGAGTCATTTTTTTCTCTTTTCGCAACTTCCTAATTTTATCACCAAATGTTGTCATAAGTATACATCTTTCTCCTATGAGTTTTGTACATGCTTTATTTTTCTAACCACAATAAAAGTATATCATTATGCAAATAAAAAGAGAACCCGACATCACAAGCAAATTTGATGATGCGGGTTCCCTTCCCTCTTTATAGATCAATACCTTTTATTTTTTCATCTTATGATCCGATGGCAATCTCACTTCTTAATGACAACTGTGGCTTCCACATCCATGCTCGCCACATGTATGTCCTTCCCCGTTGTTGTGCTCGTGATGAGAACATTTCACATCCGGATTATACTCAAGTGTTTCATTGATAAAAGCTTCTACTGCTTCATCCGCATCTCCGGAAACTCCTCCGAAAAGCTTGATGCCTGCTGCCGCTAACGCTGTCTGTGCGCCGCCTCCAATTCCGCCACAAATCAAAACGTCTGCATTCAATGCATTAAGAACTCCTGCCAATGCGCCATGTCCACTTCCATTCGTATCTACTACTTCTGAATGTACTACTTTTCCTTCCTCTACATCGTAAATCTTAAATGTCTCTGTGTGTCCAAAGTGCTGGAAAATCTGTCCATTTTCATATGTTACTGCTATTCTCATGATACCTTCTCCTTTTTCTGCTGCATATTTTTTGTAAATTTCCTGTTTGTAACATCCTCCAAAGCTGCAGTTGCCGCTCTGACCGTCACAGATTCTGAAATCTCCGCCCTCAATTTTGAGTGGATGCCCGTCGATAAGTGCATCTGCGATCTTTTTCCTGGCGATCTCGTAAATTCGCTGGACCGTTGTTCTTGCGACTTGCATAGATGCTGCACACTGCTCCTGACTGTAACCTTTCTTGTCCAAAAGACGGATTGTCTCGTACTCATCTACCGTTAGAACAATGGGTGTTTTTTTCTCAGTATCATCTGCCGGAAGAAATTCTAAAACATTGGGGAAATGACAGACTTTTCTGCATTTTACTGGTCTCGGCATAAACTGCTCCTTTCTCGCTTTTCTTATATAATAGCCCTATAAAAGGCATATGTCAATAATGTTTTTGACATATGCCTTTTATGAATCACCTTATAGTATTACTTCTTTTCATTATTTTTTAATTTACAGATACCCTGCGTCATTGTTCCCATTGGACAAAATGTACACCAGGTTCGTGGCTTATATAACACCATTACGATCAACCCTAACAACAAAGATGTAAGCATCAAACTATAAAATCCAAAACTAAACTGTGCCACCCAATCAGCTACTGTTCCGGCAGTGTATGTCCATCCCCACGGAACACGGAAGGTCCAGAATAATTTGATGGCTTCACGCAAGGATGATGATCCGGCACCAACTAAATATGTCTGAAATACCATATTCCCAAACATTGTAAGGAAAAATATCAAAAAGCCGTATCGGAACCATTTTGAACTCATCCATCGCGGGGTTGGTTTATTTCTTGAGCATTTTAAATCCCCACCGAGCTTACTAAAAAGCTGGCCACGTCCACACAAATGATTACAGAAAAATTTATTTTCACCGAATATCGCTATTCCTAACGGCAACAGGAAATCAATCATCCCAAACCAAGCAAACAAAATATTAAAAAAACCGAGAGCAAAATAAAGGATCGCCCATATCCATAAATAATCATACCAATGTTTCTTTTTCTTCACATCGCTGTCCTCTCTTTCATTTCAATACAACCTGCCGGACAGGACTTTGCACATTTTCCACATCCTACACACACTGTTTCTTCTACCACAGCATAACATCCATGGTAAACTTTGACAGCTGCCAGCGGACAAGTATTTTCACATACTCCGCAGGCAACACATCTTTTTTTATCGACACTTGCCATTCTTTTTGCCAATGCTTTGTTCCCCTTTCAAATTTTGTATCTCTATTGTACCTGAAAAAGGTAAATCCTTCTGTGATATTATTACATAAGAATTTACCTTGAACGCTAATAACTAGAATGACATATTTTTATTATACATCACCTTTATATTTATATATAATGTTTAGAATCTCCTCAGTTGTTCTAATAATTACTTTTTGTTTTTCTTTCGTTGTTATAGATTTGCTTTCTTCTTCAGATAACGAAGAATAAAGGTGGATGGTATTAGCATGATGCCATATCTCATCGCAAATTTTCTCAATTTCATCAGCACTCCGAAATGCCTGGTCTGTTTGCATTTGCAAGTGTTCTCGTTGCTCTTCCAGATGATTCATCTGTTCTAGTAACTGATCCCTTTCTTTCTGCAATCGATCATGTTGTGCTTGCAGTTGATCTATTTGTATTTTAATTTCGCTCATCTTTTCTTTCTGTCTCCGCATAAGCATCATCAAATATACAACTACAACTACAAATAATAGTATTATGTACAGCATAAACTTATCCTCACGACACATATATTTCGACGGTTTTCCGCAAATCAACTATTGATAATGGCATAGAAAGAACAGTTAGTTTTCCTGAATTCTTTTTAATTTCAACAGCATCAGGATTGCCTGTGATTAAAATTACAGGTGTTGTCCTGTCCGCACGCCATGGCTGATTCGGTTGGCTCGTCATATCTTCGGTAACAATCCAAAGATCCGGCTTATGTCTGCCTAATCTTGTTTTAGCACTTTCCGGTGTGTAAAACAGCATGATCTGATCTGAAATAAATTGCAATGTTTCTTTTAATCCTTTTGCATAACGTTCACTGCCACAGACCAGTGCAATAATAGAAGCAGCTTTCTTTTTTTGTGTTACCTGAATAAAATCCAAAACTGGTGTATTATAGAGACTAAAGTCTTTTTCCAAATGAACTTTATCATAATAACTCTTTGCTGCCTTGCACATCCTCAGACAAAACTGTTCTATGTCTATACGAATATCGTTTCCGTTCTCCTGTATGTTCATACTTTCCAACTGACAAACTGACATTCCACAGTTTAGTCCAAGATGAAAGCGTATATTATTTTCATCATTCAAAAATCCTTTATTTTGATGAAGATATTCACATCGAAGCTGCCAACAGCGTTCTCCGCAAATATATGGCTTTTCATCGGATTGAGATAGTTTAAAGTAGTCCCCTGCATATTCATCAAACCAGCGAATATACTGGGTTCCCACATCACGGGTCGGATTCTTTTGCCGATCCAGCATAACCCGGCCATCTCGATAATGTTTAACAATTTCCGGGAAAGCAATACCTCCGCAAATATCTGGCAAAGTCAATGCCAATGCCAGTGCAGACTGCCATCGTCTATCTACAATATTCAGTTCTACTTCTTCAATTCGGTCCAAAAATGTAAAACTGACATCTCCCTGCATTATTTATCCCTCCCTCATATTCACAACAGTCATGTACTATAGTCAGTATATTTTTATTTATGTCATATGTCAATTATATAATTGACGCATCTAAAAAAAGTAAGTATACTATGTTCGTAAAGGAGATAACTGTTATGAGCTTCGAAAATTATTTTCCACTATGGAATGACTTAAATACAGCACAGAAAAAAGTAATTTCAGACAATTTGATTACACGGGATGTAAAAAAAGGAACGATCATTCACAACGGAAACCTGGATTGTACTGGATTATTACTGGTTAAATCCGGGCAGCTTCGAACTTACATACTTTCAGATGAAGGACGAGAAATTACACTTTACCGCCTGTTCGATATGGATATGTGTCTTTTATCCGCCTCATGTATCATGCAGTCCATTCAATTTGAAGTAACCATTGAAGCAGAAAAAGATACTGATCTTTGGATCATCCCTGCTGAAATCTATAAGGACATCATGAAGGAATCGGCTCCCGTCGCAAACTATACCAATGAATTAATGGCTAGCCGTTTTTCTGATGTCATGTGGCTGATTGAACAGATCATGTGGAAGAGTTTGGATAAGCGTGTTGCTTCATTTCTTTTAGAAGAGACCTCTATCGAAGGAACAAATGAACTGAAAATCACTCACGAAACTATCGCAAACCATCTTGGTTCCCACAGGGAAGTGATCACTCGAATGCTTCGATACTTTCAGGGCGATGGTCTCGTCAAACTCTCACGCGGCAAAATCACCATCCTTGATTCGAAAAGACTGGAAACACTACAAAGATCATAAAACTGTTTTTCTATGACATCTAAAGAATCCTCCATTTATCAGAATTGTGAAAGTCATTCTAATAAATGGGGGATCTTTTTACGCTACAAGTAAATTATAAAATTATTGTGATTATTTTTTAATAATCCATACCACATGCATATGCCCTTTCAATCAGCGCACGGTCATTAACCACTGCATCATAGAAGCGGAATCCACCGGAGAAGTTGTATGTTTCATAACCGTTTCCTTCCAAAATACGGCTGGCAATGTAGCTGCGCAGACCACTTTGGCATATCAAGTAAACAGGCTTTCCCTTCTCAATTTCATTGATACGTTCCCTTAGTTCATCTACAGGAATATTTCTGAATCCATCCATATGCCCCCTATTAAACTCACCTACAGTTCTCACATCCAGCAATACAACACTTTTATCTTTAGAAATCTTATCCATATCTTCCAGATGCCATTGTTTTAAGGTACCTTTTGCTATATTGTCTATCATGAATCCTGCCATATTTACAGGATCCTTGGCAGAGGAATACAGCGGTGCATATGCAAGATCCAGATCTTTCAGCTGGGTTGCCTTCAGCCCTGCATGAATTGCTGTTGCCAGCACATCAATACGTTTATCAACTCCTTCATATCCAATAATCTGAGCACCAAGCAAACGATAAGTCTCTTTTTCAAAAACCACCTTCATGGTCATCACTTTTCCACCAGGATAGTAACCGGCATGACTCATAGGAGAAAGAATTACTGTATCTACATCTAATCCTGACTTTTTGGCATTGGTTTCATTGATACCTGTAGTGGCTGCTGTCATATCAAATACTTTGATAACGGAGCTTCCCTGACTGCCCAGGTAACGGCTGTCACCACCACAAATATTATCAGCGATGATCCTGCCCTGCTTGTTGGCTGGTCCGGCCAAAGAGATCAGCGCATCATCACCCGTAACATAATGTTTTACCTGAACTGCATCACCTGCTGCATAAATATCCGGTACAGAAGTTTCCATTCTGTCATTCACTACGATACTTCCCTTGATGCCAAGTTCCAGACCAGCTTCTTTTGCTAATGCTGTGTCTGGTGTAACTCCGATTGCCAGCACCACCATATCAGCCTGAAGGGATGGATTATCTTTTAATAGAACCTCTACTCCATTGTCCTTTTCTTTAAATCCTTCTACTGTATAGCCCAGTACCAGTTTTATCCCATGCTTTCTCATTTCATTATGGATCATGGATGCCATATCCGGGTCAAATGGGTTCATCAGCTGCTTAGGCCGCTGGACAATTGTAACATCCATGCCAAGCTCCCTCAAATTTTCTGCCAGTTCCAGACCAATAAAACCGCCACCTGCCAATACAGCCGATTTTGGATGATTCTTATTTATATATTCCTTTATCCGAAAAGTGTCTTCTACAGTACGAAGTGTAAAAAGTTTATCCATACCTACTCCGGGAAGTCTCGGCTGTGTTGGCTTTGCACCTGGAGAGAGGATCAGCTTATTATAGTTTTCTTCAAATATCTCACCATTCTCTAAATTTTTCACTGAAACCGTTTTTCGTTCCGGATGTATGGAGATAACTTCATGATGAATTTTCATGTTAATACGGAATCGTTTAAAAAAACTCTCTGGTGTCTGTAGTGTAAGTTCTTCTGGGTCTGTGATCACGTCTCCGATATAATATGGAAGCCCACAATTCGCATAGGATATGTATCCGGATCTTTCAAACACAGTAATTTCTGCATGTTCATCCAATCTTCGTATTCTTGCTGCAGCTGTAGCTCCTCCGGCTACACCGCCTACGATTATTACCTTCATCTTATTTTTCCACCTTTCCTGAATAAGCAGCAATGCCACCAATATTATTTACTTTAGAATATCCCATTCGTTGCAACATCCCAGTTGCTTGACGACTTCGGGCTCCGGAATAACAGTATACAAACAGCGGTATTTCTGTATTCTTCACTACCGAAACAACATTGTTAAGTTGTTGCAATGGCACATTTTTACTTTCTGGTATATGCCCTTCCTGATATTCCTGCGGCGTACGAACATCCAGCAGAACTGCACCAGCAGTCTTTTTATATTCCTCTATCCCTTGATTAATATTCGCCTGTTTTAAAAAATCAAAAAATCCCATTAACGCACCTCCTTAAAGCATCTCTAAGATTGCCTTCTTAGGTCTTGCCCCTGAAACTTTTGTTACAATCTTCCCATTCTTCATAACCACCAAAGTTGGAATACTCATAATACCAAATTTACTTGCCAGTTCTGGCTGCTCATCCACATTGATCTTTCCAACTTTGATATCAGGGCGTTCACTTGCTATCTCCTCTATGATAGGAGCCACCATACGACAAGGAGCACACCAAGGAGCCCAAAAGTCTAAAAGAACGGTTTTCTCGGAATCCATTATTTCATTCTGAAAATTATTTTTATTGATATTAATAGCAGACATTTTACAGTCCTCCTTGTTTTTTCTTTTGTGGCTTTATTATAATCTGAAATTCATTTGTTTTCTGTGATATCATCACATTATTATCATGATTAATTTTTAACTAATTTATTTTTTCATCTTATGATCCGATGGCAGTCTCACTTCTCCGGTCCTTTTCTTCATAATAGAATTCTGCGTCTCCATCTGTGTTGGAATATAATCACTTTCCTGCAGAAATACACCTGCCGCCTCAGCATATGATTCATATCCAGCTGCTTTCATTCTCTTTAACATTTTTGCCAAAGCACTGTTTTTGTCTCTACTCACCTGACGTGTGCTGATGCCCAGTTCCTCTGCTGTTTCCTTAACCTGTTTTCCCATAATAAAATAATCGCTCACGATTTTCTTTTCTTTCTCTGTCAGATCACTGAAGAGTTCTTTGAAGAAGATCTCGGTTGTGATATCCGATGCAATGTCACGTCCGCTATCTGCGATAAAGTCTGTCGCACAACCGTTTTCTGACTCTAAACCACAAAATAATACTGTATTATTTCTCTGATGCTGCTGATCAAACATATAATGTTCCTTATTATAAAAAATATTAAGAACTTCCAGCTCCTCTGCAGTAATATTAGCGTATTTCACCTTCTGGTATCTGTCGTAAAATGTGTATTTTCTTTTTTCCATGATTGTTCCTCCGATTTGTCGTTTTTGTTGATTTGTGACAAATCGAAAATCATGGATATCTGGCATAATGCCTGCCTCTTCCCTGCATCTTGATATGCTCTTCCTTTCCGGCATCTACCTGTTAAAAAGGAAGCTTTTTCAAATCTGCAACCTGTTTTTGGGTATAAAAAAAGGCCATGCCCTTCCGGGCACAGCCTGACGCCTTATAATTTGAGAAAAGAAAAACCTCCGCAAACATTACGTCTGCGAAGGTCTATTTCTCTCAGCATATCAATTCTAACATGCACGTATTTTCATTGTAATACCATTCACATGCCAGTTTACTGTCAGTTCACTGCCACTTTACTTCCACTTTTCTTCCAGTTTATTTCCTCCATCTTATTCTGTATCTTTTCCGGTCGTGTAAATGCCCAGAGCATTGTTGCATACAACCGGATTGCTTTCTTACGGTTTCGATAGTAAGTGGTGCTTGGCATATCATCCAGCATCAGCATCACATCTTCATTGGTATTTCCTGCTTCAAAATATCTATATTTCAAAAGCCGATAATACAGCTGTCCATTCTTTGGATAATCCCTCAAAGCTATCAGGGAATCTCTCATTATTTCCAGCAAACAGAGATTCATATCATTATTCAGAAGCTTTTCCTGAATTCTGCGTTTCTCTGCAGTCGCATCGAAATCTACCAGATCATATAACATTTCCTTCAGATGCTTCCCTTCTTCTGCATACATTTCATAATCTATATCCACAAGATTCTTCTCAATACGGAACATTACCTTGGTATACTGACTCAGCAATAATTCCGTATTCTTATAAGCATCCTCTGCCACTTCTTCCATATTGATAAACATATCCTGTATTCTCTGCATAATTGTCCTCCTTCCCGACCGCTTCCGCAGCCAGACCAATCATTGTATTGTTTGTTCCATTCACAGTCTGTCACTGTCCTAACATCTCTTCATGCAGATTCCGCAGAAATATCCGCTGTGGGATAGCTTCTATTTCTGGCTGACCGGCAACTGTATGATCTATTGAAAGCAATCGGTTCTCACGGGAAAGGATGTATCCCCGACTGCTGATGTTCTCATCGAATATCTATCTCTCCAAAGGGGGCCCTGATTCAGGGCTCCCTTTTAGGACGCCGTTATTTACGTTCCATAAACCATTTATAATTTTCTTCATAAGTCAGATGACAGATTTTTCCACCCACCTGACAGGTATAACGATATCCGGTTCCGCCAGCTTTTCGGCTGGCACAACGCTCCGGTTTTGAAACCTTATCAATCGCATACTTACGTCCATCTTCCCAGACAAACGCTGTAGGGATCAATTCTCCTTCCCGGCTGAATACTGCCAGGACATCTACATACACTTTAGCTGTCATTACAAAACACCTGCTCTCTCCTATCCATGAAAATATGCTTGTGGATGAACCGTATGTTCCTTAGCATTCAGCTGTGCCAGTATCTTATCCTGATACATAAATGCTCTCTGAATACTCTGATAGCCAAACCTTCCACGGATCTCATCTACCACCTGGTCCATCTTTTTGATTTTTTCTCTTTTTGTTTCATCCATAAATAAATCAAGCTGATAAGGCATCTCTTCTGATACCAGATCACATCCTCGAACACCAAGACTACGAATCGGATGTTCCCAGTTATAATTTTTCTGAAATAACTCAAATGCAGTTCTGGCAATTTCTTCTGTAAGATTACTTGCCCTGTCCAGCTTGCACTGTCTCGTGAAATGATACAGACCATTATCCCGAATCGAGATTTCTACTGTCCTGCATTGAAAACCATTTTCACGCAGCCTGGCTCCTACACTCTCTGAAAGAGCCATCAAAATAATCTTGACATCCAATTCACTAACAAGATCTCTTGGCGTTGTTGTGCTGTTCCCGATAGACTTGATTGGTGCTTTATATCCTTCTACCGAAACTGGAGTTTCATCCCATCCATTTGCAAAGGTATGAAGTACCAATCCCATCTTTCCAAGATATGTTTCTAATATAGAAGATTCTGCTCCTGCCAAATCTCCAATCGTACAAATGCCAAGTTTCTTCATCGTCCGTTCAGTACTTCGTCCGACCATAAGTAAATCTCCTACTGGAAGTTTCCATGCAATATCCTTGTAATTGTCTTTGGAAAACTCTGTAATGGCATCTGGCTTTTTATAATCAGAACCGAGCTTTGCAAATATCTTATTCCAGGAAACACCAATACTTACGGTAACACCTAGTTCATATTTAATCCGACTGCTGATCTCTTTTGCAATCTTCATTCCGTCTCCCTTGACAGAAGTGCTGGCAGTTACATCCAGCCAGCTTTCATCAATCCCAAATGGTTCTCTCTGATCTGTGTATTCACTGTAAATCTCCTGTGCCATTCTGGAAAACCTCAAATAAAGATCCATGCGAGGCGGTACAAAAATTATTTCCGGGCAAACCTGCCTTGCCTGCCACAATGCCATACCTGTTTTTACTCCGGCTCGCTTTGCAATATAATTCGCAGTCAGCACAATTCCATGTCTTGCTTCCGGATCGCCCCCAACTGCCATCGGCTTTCCGGCAAGTTCCGGATGATGCAACATCTCGACACTTGCGTAAAAGCAATTCATATCTGAATGAAGAATTGTCCTGCTCATAACATTCACCTACCAGTCTAAAAATCGTAATAAAACTTCTTTGCTTCATATTGACTTTGTGAAGTTTTTGAATTATAATTTCTACTAACTTCACGAACATTTGTTTGTATTTTATACGTGATAATGAACTCTGTCAATAGTTTTTATAAAGTTGATGAAGTTACGATTTCAAAAACTTGGAAAGGATCCCACTATGAATTTTTCAGACAAGATTAAATTTCAACGAGAACAGAATCATCTGACGCAGAAAGAACTTGCAGAACTGGTCGGCGTATCACAGCGTGCAATCGCAGCTTATGAAAGTTCCGGCACCATCGCACGAATCTCTACTATGAGAAAGCTCGCTCATGCATTAAATGTCTCTTATGATTATTTAAAACATGACGAGATTACAGATCCTTCTTATGGAATTGAAAAAATGGATTATATTGATGAAGTCAATGGACAGCTTGGTGAAAAAGGAGCCAAGGACATCAATGAGATTCTCGAAGCCAACCGTGCTCTTTTCGCTGGTGGCGAACTTGACGAAGAAGCAAAAGATGCTTTCTATCAAGCTGTAACCAAAGCATATCTTTCCTGTAAGATGGAAGCTAAAAAGACATTTGGACGGAAAAAGAAAAACACTGAAACGGAAAGTGATTCATAGGTGTCCGTATTTTCGTACAGCACTTTTGCTACTCTATACTTGTAGCAAACTATCTTATGAAATATCGAGGTGTTTTTATGAGTTCAAAATGTATAAGAGACACTGTTAATAAAGTAAAAACAAAATATCAGGAAAGTGATCCGTACCGCCTTGCAGCCGCTATGCATATTATTGTTAAGAAGCTTCCGCTTGGAACTGATCCAAACTGTTGTAAAGGCTTCTGTATGCGGGAATGTCGAAAGACCTGCATCGTCATTAACAGCGATCTGCCGGAAATCATACAGCAGATTATCCTGATCCACGAGATTGGGCACGCACTCCTTCATCAGAAAACCCTTCAGATCAAGTGTTTTCATGATTTTGAATTATTCGATGGAGTATCACAATGTGAATATGAAGCGAATTGCTTTGCCGCTGATTATCTTCTGGAGGATGAAGATGTCCTGGAGATGCTTAACGCTGATATGTCATTTTTCCAGGCTGCAGCTGAACTGAAAGTTCCACCGGAACTTCTTGATTTCAAATTCCGAATGATGAAACGTAGCGGTGTTCAGATTGTAGATTCTCCGATTACTTCCAACAGTGACTTTTTAAAAGATATCCCTACTTCGGGAATAATAGAAAATTACTAAATATGCTATTTTTGAAAAAGGAGATTTTTGAAAATGATCAACTTAAATAAACATAGAATAGACTTTGGAAAAGGGGATGTAGGCATTGGTGTCATCGGTAACACTACAGATTCCGCACAACTGGCATTTTATAATCAGAGTGCACGTCCCATCCATATACTCAAGAATCCAGATCAGAATCCTGGGTTCGAACCCATGGAATTTAAAGAAGAACCTTTTATCATGAGCTTCTCCAATCCTGAAAGCATTGATGCAGTTATTTCAATTTTACAACGTGCCAAATATATTAATTTCACTTCCAAAAACGAACCGCAAAAAACAGAATAGATGAATGATGTATCTTATAAAGAATGGCTGTCTTTTCTCCAATGAGCAGGCAGCCATTTCTCATGTAATTCTTTAATACAAGTCTCCCACATATCCATCTGCTTCCAGATGCATATAGCACTCGTCCACCTTCTCTGATTCCAGAATCCGCAAAACGTGTTCCATACCTGTAGCAAGTTCTTTTGTTTTTAACTCTTCCAGCGGAATCCAATAAACTCTTCCTTCCTCAGAACTCTTTAATTCTCCGGTAAACTTATCCGCTTTATACAAGGTAATAACATAGTGCACTCCGCTCTTATGCCAATGATATAATCCTCCAAGCTTCGGTGCTTCAACCGTAAGTCCTGTTTCTTCCCAGACTTCCCGAATCATAGATTTCTGAAAAATCTCATTTGCTTCTACGTGACCGCCTGGAAAAGTTGTACCGGTATAGCTATCATTTACTTTATCCAGAGCCAGTACATTCCCTTTATGATCCTGAATCATACACATATTCATAAAACAGACCTTCTCAATCTGACTCTCTTCTTTTTCATTCAGAGATTTTCTGACACGTTTGTTGATATCCGATCGTTTGGATTTATAATGCTTGAAGACCTCTCCATACGGAATCCAGATTTCTGCATCTTCAATTTTTTCATAAACAGAATCCACCACTTCTTCCAGATGTTTGTCACTCGGAAAAGTACATTTTTTCATATAATAATCTCTGGTTGCCTGAAACATCCATTCCGCAATCTTTTCTTTCTGCTTCATTTTTAACTGGGAATACTTCTTATTCGTTTGCAGTAATCTCCCATCTATCATCTTATGGTTTTTCCGTGACATCGGTTTGACCTCTTTTCTTCTTTTTCATTCAGATTTTACTATACCACAGAATCATGCTTGCGTCATACTTCTGAGCTTCGATGTCCTCTTTTTCTTCTCTCAGTACCTTATTTATAGAGGGTTCTTTTTTAAGACTCTCTTCCGGCGGCTGTGCCACCGGTAAATAGCAAGGACAGGAAGTGTATATACACTTCCGGAAAACCAGCAATTTAGGGAACCCTGCCCTAAATTAAAAACACAGAAGTCACTACTTCGAAGAACCAAAGAAAGGAGAATCTGCCTATGGCAAAGAGAAAAAGAAATATACAGATTTTGTTTTGTGTTTCCCCAGAAGAAAAAAAGCTTATTCGTAGAAAGATGATTGAATCAAAGACAAAAAATATGGGAGCTTATCTTCGTAAAATGGCAATCGACGGTTACATCGTCAACACCGATACCACTCCACTGAAGAAACAGTATGAGGAAATGCATAAGATCGGTGTGAATATTAATCAGATTGCCAAAAAAGTAAACAGCACCGGTGATCTGTATCCGGAAGAAAAGCAAGAATTAAAAGAGATGGTGAAAGAATTATGGCGTATCTTAAGATCTTCCCAATTAAAGTAACAGACAAGAAAGCTCTGGACTACATCACGAATCCAGATAAAACAGATGAAAAACTGTTAGTTTCCAGTTTTGGCTGTTCCCCGGAAACTGCAGATCTTGAATTTTCTATGACAAGAGAAATGGCAAAAAAGAATGGAATGGACAAAGGTGATAACCTGGCATTTCATCTGATCCAGTCATTTAAACCTGGAGAAGTTGATGCCGAAACTGCCCATCGCTTAGGGCAACAATTTGCAAACGAAGTACTGAAAGGAAAATATGAATATGTGATAAGCACCCATGTTGATAAAAATCATATCCATAACCACATCATCTTTAATGCAGCAAGTTTTGTTGATCATCACAAGTATGTTTCCAATAAGCGGAGCTACCATAAAATCTGCCGGATCAGTAATCGTATCTGCCATGAAAATGGACTTGCCACCAGTATGCCAACCGGAGAAAAAGGCAAAAGTTATAAGGAGAACATGGAATATCATCGTGGCACCAGCTGGAAAGCCAAGCTACGTGTTGCAGTTGATAAAGCAATCTGGACTTCCATCAACTATGAGGAATTTTTACAAAAAATGCAGTTAGCCGGATATGAAGTCCGACAGGGAAAACACCTGTCCTTCTGTGCACCGGAACAGAAAAACTTCACTTATATGAAATCTCTTGGAAGCTATTATTCAGAAGAAAATGTCCGCATCCGTTTGGCAAAAAACCGTAACAAAATAAAAGCTCCAAGGCATCTGTCCAGAGAAGCTCGCCTGTATATCAATATCTCCACTTATGTTACGACCGGCAATCGAGAAGGATTTGAACGATGGGCAAAACTAAATAACCTGAAAGAAGCGGCACGCACCTTCAACTATCTTTCCGAAAATAACCTGCTGAATTATGAAGATTTCCAACAGCATGTTTCTGATGTTGATGCTTCTGTTAAAGCGGCTGATCAAAGAATAACGCAAATCAACAGTGAGCTGAGCACACAGAAAATCATTCAAAAACACTGTGATTCTTACCGTCTCTGCCGAAAAGTGATTGAAGATTGCAAATCTGCTAAAAATCCAAAAGCATACCGAACCAAACATCAAGCAGAATACCAACTGCACGATTCACTAAAAAAAGAGCTTCAGGATCTCGGTGTTACCAAAATCCCAAGCTCTAATAAAATCCAGAAGAGGATAGAAAATCTTGAATCTGAACAAGCTGCTACTGTCCGGGAAAAACAAGAATTGCAGAAAAAGCAGAAGACACTGAATATCATTAGACAGAATTTCACAGCACTACTTAATGCTCCGGAGATGCAAATTCCCATATCAGAAAAAGAGCTAACTCTCTAAAAAGAAGGAGGTACCTACTTTAACGGTGCCTCTTGCTTTTCGTCTAATCTATTTATATCTTCCTCTTTATGCAATTTCCCATATTACAGTTGCCGTATCAATAACATTAATATCGTCTGCCTCAATATCTATATCATATGCTCCCGGTGCACTCATTTCACATTCCGTACACTCCATTAATCTCATTTCATTCAATGGCTTTGTTACAAAATCTATCTCTCCCCAAGAATAATCAATTGCCTGTATTTCACCCAATTTCACATTTGCTGCTGTTGTAAGCACCTGTGCCTTTTGAATGGAATCCTCGATTGCTTTATGTAACAGCTCATTTTTACATTTTTCTACATCTGCCACTGTATACTCAATAGAAAACTCTGGCCTTAATGAGCTATGAGCCAAAGCGTAAAGGACTTGCCCTAATCTTTTATTATCAGCTGCAAACTCTATTTTCATATGGTGATTATACTTATAACCTTTAAATCTTCGCTTCCAGCTCTTATCTCTGTCCTAATAGCTTTCATATTCTGTATCGACATTAAAATATACTGTTTTAAGGTCTTTTCTCTGAAAACCAAGTTTCTCAAACAAATCCTTGAGAAGCTCTGTATCTTCTGTTGACCTTCGGAGAGTATCTTCATATTCTTTGCAAAGTTCTTCCTTGTTGACATATAACCGGATTTTATCCGGCTTTACTGCTATTTTCCCTTTTCCTGTAACTTTAATTGTTCTCATCATCTTTGCTCTTCCTTTCATTCTCATTATATTCATACCCATTGATTAAAAGCTCTATCATCTTCTTTGTCATCTGAATATACTTACCAAACGGATTAATCACAATTCCATTCACCTGTTCCCAATTAAGTGCCAGACGAAGTATTGATTCAATAGACTGATTCATCTGCACATTTCCAGCAGAACCCTTATGCATCTCTTCAGAAGATGTAAATACTCCAATCCATTCTTTTTCATCAGAATCTTTTACAGTCTCTATTTTAAGTCTTACATCATGGTCAAGCGAAATCGTGTCACCAGCCTTTACTTTACTTATCTGTTCTTCCGACATAAAAGGATTTTCCGTGATATATGGAACAATAACTTCTCCTGCCTGCTGCATTCTTGTTACCATAACTTCCATAAATAACAGCATTCCATTTTTATCCTGCTGAATATAATACTGGTCGATTGCTGCCTCAATCATCTGATTTGCCTGTGTCTCATCCACTTCATCTGAATAAGTATCCACGCTCCTGCCAAGTACATGATCAAATTCATCAAGAACATCCGTCATCAGTCCCTTATCAATCCGGCTTTTACACTCTGCAATCAGCACAGCTGGGATCCCATAAAATGCTTCTGCAATACTTCCTGTAATAGCACCAAGCGTATCCGTATCTCCACCAAGTGATACTGCATTCCGTATGGCATCCTCAAAATCTTTGGATTCCAGAAATGCGATGATTGCCTCTGGTACTGTTTCCTGACAGCTTTCAACATGATGGTAGTAGGTTCGGATATTATCCAATGTTCTACTCAGATCATAATGAAATTCCCTCTCGATATAAGTTTTGATTTCTTCTTTTGAAGATCCATTCCTTGCCATATATATTGCACTTGCAGTTGACTCTGCACCCTTTATACCTTCTGGATGATTATGTGTCACATTCGCTGTAGCTCTAGCTACCTCTCTGGTTCTTTCCATCGAATCATAAAGCCAGCCTACTGCTGACACTCTCATGGCTGAACCATTTCCATAGCTTCCGTATGGCTTCGGATTATTTTCTTTAAGCCAATGTCTGAAGCTTCCACCATAGCCTGCATGTGGATATCTTTTTCCCCAATCCTGCATATTGGATGCTACCGCATCTTCAATTTTCTTTACTGCTGCTTCCGGTCCGACTGCCAGGAGAGCTTCTCCAACTGCTATTGTCATAACAGAATCATCTGTAAAGCCACAGCCTTCACTAAACAAATCAAAATTCTTTGTTTTATCACCTCTGTCAAACTCAAACGGACTTCCTATAATATCTCCTAAAATTGCTCCGTACATATATGCCTCCAATTCCCGGATTACTCCGGCACCTCTCTTTCTCTGTTACAATATGAGTATAATTAAAAGGCATCTTCATATGGTCGCTGTTTGGGCGACACTTTCAGAAAATAAAAATGCCGGTACAATATTGCACCGACACTAATTTCTCTAATATTTTTCATTTTGTTCTGACCATACTGGCGTACCATATTTTTTTCTTGCCACATCGCAAATTGCCATTAAAGCATAATAATTAACCCGATTAGGATAATGCACAGCAGGGTGATAATAATCAAGCACCAATGTATCCTTCCAAAGCGCCAACATATTATCCCATGTATCATCATTCTGTAATTCTTCCCCTAATACAAGTTTCAATAGACTGAGATTATTCCCACATACAATGATATCCGGTTGTATAATTTCCAATTCACGCTTTATTTCCAGCCTGTCTTCAAGTGCGTATTTTTTCAAATCTTCATATTCAGATTCGCTTCCGCCATTGCTTTTTTTCACATTGACCACTGCAATACGGTCTATGATTTCTTTTTCCTTAGAACGTAATACTTCATCGTCATACTCACAGATATTATCGTTAAATGCATTATATATTGCCTGTGTCCATATTGCTACCTTTCTCCACATAGTCCATGGACGTTCACAATCATGCAAGCCTTGATAATTTCGGATAAGGGCGAGGAAGTCACGGATTCCCCGTGATTTCTCGTAGCTTTCATTAAGAGTTTCCGTCACCTCTTTCAGCCTTGCTTCAATTTCAAGCTGCTCTTTCTGGTATTTCCCCGACATCATCTCAAAATTCCGCTCGGTAATACGCTCCATGACCTTATCCTCGTAGAGAGAGGAAAACAGCCTGTCCAGTTCCGCAAGGCGTTTGTTCAGCTTCTTACGTTCTTTCTCTAATGCTTTCGCCCTGCTCTGGTCTGTTTCCGTGAGCCGCTTTTCTATGGCCCTGACCGCCTTTTCATCATTCACTGCCATATCCGCAAAACAGTTGATGTCGGCAAGAACGGCATTGAATAAATCCCTTGCTTCTATATTGTGGGCACTACACTCGCTTCTTCCGTTTCTTGCATAATTATTACATGAATACTGTACACAGTCGATAATCTCTGGGCGTTTCCTCCTGTGTACGTTCATTGCCCGCAGAGCACATCCGCAGTCCACACACTTGATAACGCCTGCAAAAATATTTACAAATCCTCCCTTGTTCTGTGGAAGCCTACGACTTGTAATAAGCTGTTGGACAATATCAAATTCCTCCTGCGTGACTATTCCCTCATGGGTATTGGGTATCACTTCCCATTCTTCGGGCAGCTTAGAGGGGCGTTTCTTGCTTTTCATATTGGCGGCAATCCGTTTGTAGCCTACAAGATTTCCCGCATATATCGGGCTTCTTAAAATGCTCCTCACGCTGTTCCCACTCCAAATATAGCGTTTGTCCTCGTTCCCCTCAAAATGACGTTCAAAGCCTGTTTCGCCACGCTCCGCCGCATAAGCGGCAGGGCGTAGGATATGCTGTTTATTAAGATGTCTGCAAATTTTGGCAACTCCATTCCCTTTTAATGCAAGGTCGAATATCTCTTTTACAACATGTGCCACTTTATCATCTATCAGCAGATGGTTGTGGTCGGCAGGGTCTTTGATATAGCCATAAGGGGCGGTAGTTCCCATGAATTTCCCCTGTTGAAACCTCGCCCGATATGCCGATTTTATCTTAACAGATATGTCAGCGGCATACATTTCGTTTAAAATGTTGCGGAAAGGCGTGATGTCCATAGCAGATTTATTCAAGGTATCTACGCCGTCATTGACCGCTATATACCTCACGTTATGCTCTGGGAAGAAAACTTCCAGATATAACCCACAATCAAGATAGTTTCTCCCCAGACGGGATAAATCTTTCGTAATCACGCAGTTTATCAGACCGCTTTCAATGTCTTTTATCATATTCTGGAAACTTGGTCTTTGGAAAGCTGACGTTAGATAACGATACTTTTGAAAACACTGGAAAATCAAGGTTTTTCGAGCGACGGACAAGCAGGGTATTGTACTAAAAACTGAATACGACGCAGAAGCGGCGTTTCTTACTCTCTACATGGGAGAACAGGAACGCCGCTTTTTTCATGCCCTTTGTTACGCAGTAGGGGCAGAAAAAGCCTTGCTACAAGCGGTTTTCCGGGCGCGTATCTGGCGCGGAAAGGGATTTATACCTTATCCCCCGAAACCGCGCTTCTACTGCGTAACAAATCCAAAGCAAAGGAGCTATGAACTATGGCAGTTTTCAGAGTGGAACGAAACAAGGGCTATACCGTAATGAGCAACCACCACCTACGCAACAAGGAGCTTTCCCTAAAGGCAAAGGGGCTGTTGTCGCAAATGCTGTCACTCCCCGAAGATTGGGACTACACCTTGAAAGGCTTATCCCTTATCAACCGGGAGAAGATAGACGCTATCCGCGAAGCCATTAAGGAACTTGAACGCGCCGGGTATATCGTCCGTTCAAGGGAGCGCGACGAGAAAGGACGCTTGCGGGGCGCGGACTATGTGATATTCGAGCAGCCGCAGCCGCCTACGCCGGATTTACCTACATTGGAAAATCCAACATTGGATAATCCAATGCAGGAAAAACCAACATTGGAAAAACCTACGTTGGAAAATCCAACGCAATTAAATAAAGATATACAAAGAACTGACTTACCAAAAAAAGAAAAATCAAATACAGATTTATCAAGTACCCATTCCATTCCTATCCTTTCCCCTAACCCCTCTCCTTGCAGAGAAGCGGCTGCGCCGCCGGAACGGAAAGGAACGGAAGCGGCAGCACAGAGCGCAGTTGATATATACCGGGAAATCATCAAGGACAATATCGACTACCACATTCTCAAACAGGACATGAAGTTTGACAGTGACAGGCTGGACGAGATTGTAGACCTCATGCTTGAAACCGTATGCACCGCCAGAAAGCGGGTACGGATTGCGGGGGACGACTACCCGGCAGAGCTTGTGAAGTCAAAGTTTATGAAACTAGACGGCGAGCATATCCGCTTTGTGCTTGACTGTATGCGGGAGAACACAACCAAAATCCGCAACATCAAGCAATATCTGAAAGCCGCCCTTTTCAACGCCCCGTCCACAATCGGCAACTACTACACTTCCCTTGTCGCCCATGACATGGCAAGCGGCGCACTGTCACCGAAAAAGCCGCAGTACGGCGACCCGGACTATTATTCATGCAATGAGGGCGAAAGCCTGTAACCACCCACAACCACAAAAGGAGGATTTTATTATGGCACAGAAAATGACAGGAGCATTGGTATTTGACGAGCGCACCGACCGTTACGACATCCGCTTTGACTTAAACAGCTACTACGGGGGCTTGCATTGCGGCGAGTGCTTTGACGTATTCGTGCGGGGCAAGTGGAAGCCGACCCGGATTGAGTACGGCGACAACTGGTATCTTGTGGGTATCAGAGCCGAGGACTTGAACGGGCTGCGGGTGCGTATCTGACCGCCGCCCCATAAAGAAACGCGAAAGGAGGACGCGACAAATTGCAGGACGAAGTAAACGAAAAGACCATAGCCCTTTACATCAAGACCGGGAAGCTGACCGCGCAGACGCTCCAAAAGGCAATGAAAGCCATACTGTCAAAGGGCAAAAAGCAGCTTGCAAAACCGCCACAGGGCAAGCAGAGCTTAAAGCAGCTTATGAAGCAGAACGCGGGCGTTTCCAACATTGAGATTACCGAGGGCAATATCAAAGCCTTTGAGAGTACGGCGAAAAAGTACGGTATCGACTTTGCGCTGAAAAAGGACGCGACGGAAAGCCCGCCCCGCTATCTGGTTTTCTTCAAGGGGCGGGACGCGGACGTACTGACCGCAGCCTTTAAGGAATTTTCCGCAAAAAAGCTGACACAGGAGAAAAAGCCCTCAATCCGAAAGCTGCTCTCTACCCTCAAAGAAGCTGCACAGGGCAGAAACGCGGAACGGGCAAAGGTCAAGAACAAGGACAGGGAGGTATCGCTATGAAGCCGGAAATCAAGAAGCTGCTTATCCTAAATCTCCCGTATCTGCTCTTTGTCTGGCTCTTTGATAAAGTGGGCGCGGCTGTCCGGCTCTCCCCCGGCGCGGACGCAAGCGCAAAGCTGCTACATCTTGGGGACGGTTTTACCGCCGCCTTTTCCAGTATCGCGCCGAGCTTCCACCCGGCAGACTTAGCTTTAGGCATTGCGGGGGCGGTCATTGTCCGGCTGATTATCTACACCAAAGGCAAGAACGCGAAGAAATACCGCCGCGGGACAGAATACGGTTCGGCGCGTTGGGGCGGGGCTGACGACATAAAGCCGTACACCGACCCGGTATTTGAGAACAATATCCCCTTAACGCAGACGGAACGGCTCACCATGAACAGCCGCCCGAAGCAGCCGAAATACGCAAGAAACAAAAATATCCTTGTAATCGGCGGTTCCGGCAGCGGCAAGACCCGGTTCTTTGTGAAACCGTCGCTCATGCAATGTACGTCAAAGGATTTTCCAACGTCGTATATCGTCACTGACCCGAAAGGAACACTGATTTTGGAAACCGGGAAAATGTTACAGCGGTACAAATACCGTATCAAAGTGCTAAATACGATTAACTTCAAAAAATCCATGAAATACAATCCCTTTGCCTATCTGCGGAGCGAAAAGGACATTTTGAAGTTAGTCAATACCATTATCGCCAACACCAAAGGCGACGGGGAAAAATCCGGCGAGGATTTCTGGGTGAAAGCGGAAAAGCTCTACTACACCGCGCTAATCGGCTACATCTGGTATGAAGCCCCGGAGGACGAGAAGAACTTCACGACGCTGCTTGAGATGATAAATGCGTCGGAAGCCCGCGAGGACGACGAGGATTTCCAGAACCCGGTTGACCTCATGTTTGAACGTCTGGAAGAAAAAGACCCGGAACATTTTGCAGTCAAGCAGTACAAAAAATACAAACTTGCGGCGGGCAAGACCGCAAAAAGCATACTTATCTCATGCGGCGCGAGGTTAGCCCCATTCGACATTAAGGAGCTGCGGGAGCTTATGGAAACCGACGAAATGGAGCTTGACACCATAGGCGACAGAAAGACCGCCCTTTTCGTCATCATCAGCGACACCGACGACACTTTTAACTTTGTCGTTTCAATCCTTTACACACAGCTATTCAACCTCTTGTGCGACAAGGCAGATGATGAATACGGCGGGCGGCTTCCCGTCCATGTTAGGTGCTTACTTGATGAATTTGCGAATATCGGGCAGATACCAAAGTTTGAAAAGCTCATTGCAACGATACGGAGCCGGGAAATATCCGCGTCAATCATCTTGCAGAGCCAGTCACAGCTAAAAGCCATTTACAAAGACAACGCCGATACCATAGTCGGCAACTGCGACACCACGCTTTTCTTGGGCGGCAAGGAGAAAACCACCCTTAAAGAAATATCGGAAATTTTAGGAAAAGAAACGATAGACAGCTTTAACACGTCCGAAACAAGGGGGCGGGAGCTTTCGCATGGGCTGAACTATCAGAAATTGGGAAAGCAGCTTATGACGGAAGATGAAATTGCAGTCATGGACGGAGGGAAGCCCAATGGAAAGACCAGACCTCTGGGAATTCCAACTATCGTGGATCGGATCGTACAGCAATGTATTTTGCAGGTCATGGAGCCGATATGTGAAGCAAAATTCAGTGAGAACTCCAACGGGTTCCGCCCGAACCGTTCCGCTGAGACTGCTATTGCGCAATGCATGAGGCTGATACAGGTACAACATCTGTACCATGTGGTTGACCTCGATATTAAAGGCTTCTTTGACAATATCAGTCATACAAAGCTGATTCGTCAGATATGGGCATTGGGAATCCGGGACAAAAAGCTGTTATGCATTATAAAAGAGATGCTGAAAGCACCTGTTGTTCTGCCAGATGGGGAGAAAACATATCCCACACGGGGTACCCCGCAAGGCGGTATTTTGTCGCCATTGCTTGCAAACATCGTATTGAATGAGCTGGATTGGTGGATTGCCTCACAATGGGAGGAGATGCCAACAAAAACAAAATTCAAAACGAGGAGCAATGCGCAGGGAACAGAGATTAAGAGCCACGCTTACAGGGCTCTGCGCCGGAGCAGATTAAAAGAGATGCATGCAGTTCGGTACGCAGATGATTTTAAAATTTTCTGCGCAACACATGAGGATGCTGTCAGAGCATACAAGGCAACAGAGTTATGGCTAAAGGACAGGCTGGGGCTGGAAATCAGCCCTGACAAATCCAAAGTAGTTAATCTCAAAAGACAGTATTCTGATTTTCTCGGGTTCAAACTGAAAGTCCGTAAAAAGGGTAAGAAATATGTAGTTCGGTCTCATATGAGCGATAAAGCATACAAAAAGGCTCATGAAAAAGTCTCGGAAGAAGTAAAGAAACTGGCTCATTCGTCAGATGATAATGCTCAGTTCATGCAGCTTCAGAAATATAACTCTGTAGTTGCCGGACTTCATGAATACTATTGTATTTCTACAGAAGTATCTCATGACTTCAGCAGACTTGCCTTCAGTATCAACAAACAGCTCAGAAACAGACTGAAAGGCGACTTATCCAAAAAGGGACAACTCAGAAATGGGTTCATCAAAGAAAAATATGGAGCAAGCAGACAGATGAGGTTCCTTCATGGACGTCCGGTGGTTCCACTGGGATATGTCCAGTCAAAGAATGCCCAGCATAAAAGGAAATCCATCAATAAATATACGGTCAAAGGTCGGGAACAGATTCATAAGAATCTTGCAATCGACACAGCGACAATGTTATGGCTGATGAGAAATCCTGTAAAGGGCAGAACCATTGAATATGCGGATAACCGTATTTCTTTGTATGCGGCACAGTATGGTAAATGTGCAGTGACAGGAATTCCGATGGATTCCCACGATATTCACTGCCACCATAAAGTGCCGGTTAGCAATGGCGGTTCGGATGAATACGCAAATCTTATTCTTGTCAGCAAAGCGGTTCATATCCTTATCCATGCTTCTTCAGAATCTACGATTGAGAAGTACCTGAAATCCTTAAATCTTGACAATAAACAAATAGAAAAGCTTAACAAACTCCGTACTATGGCAGAAATGCCACCTATTATTCTTTGAATTTAATGCTGTAACGAAGTGTGTAAGTTGTGTTTAAAAGCCCTGGACGGCTGAATTCGATGGAGCGCCGTGTGCGGTGAAAGTCGCATGCACGGTGTGGAGCGGGGGAAAATCCGGAGATAACTTCAAAGGATTACCTATCGCTATCGGGCGCAAATGCTCATGTACGGTAAAGTATCACAAGAAAATTATGTCGAATTGACAGCCGCCTCCGCTATACCGAATAAGGAAATAAAGAGTCCTCAAATTTTGCGCTACTAAATGAA
>NZ_JBQHSG010000018.1:0-46437 GCF_052066375.1 Bariatricus sp. HCP28S3_A7 | reverse complement strand
AGAGCAGACTTCCAGAATATCTGCGCGATGCGCTTCATACACAGGTTGCAGTGGCATAAATCGCTATTTTATTAGCTGAAATATTGAATTTTCAAGGTACAAATCCCATTTTGGGTATGGGAAGTCTTAGTTACCAAATCCAAAAAACAAACGGAAGATATATTTTGTACTTTACCATACAAAACAATAATCTTTCAAATAACGTACATTGTGACGCATCTGCAAATTTCATTCCTTCTCTGAATTTCTTATCATTCATACACGCAACAAATTTTGAATAAGAACCACTTTTCCTGATTCTCATACTATTTTGCGCATACTCATGTGCAACCATCTTCTTATAAAATTCATCCTCTAACTTATGTTCTTTACAAAAATCGTAAATATTTTCAACCAACTTCATATAATCCAGAATGTATTTTTCTGAAAAAAATGACTCGTCATTGCATTCTCATTATCTCTTCTATAAAAATATAGTACCTCATCCATGACCGCCACTTTCTTACAATAAAAAGCACAGTCACGAATATAACAAAACTCCTCAGCAAAACGTATGGGTGCAAATCTCTCTTTTTTTGCTATTTCTGATTTAATCATTGAATTCCACACAAAATATTTTCGTTAATCAGAAATGGTCT
The DNA here is from genome assembly GCF_052066375.1 of Bariatricus sp. HCP28S3_A7. Taxonomy (NCBI): domain Bacteria; kingdom Bacillati; phylum Bacillota; class Clostridia; order Lachnospirales; family Lachnospiraceae; genus Bariatricus; species Bariatricus sp. HCP28S3_A7. The sequence continues at coordinate 45,799 of NZ_JBQHSG010000018.1, read as the reverse complement.
TTTGTAATATATCTCCACAATTTGTTTTGACGTTCCCAGTTTCCCTTGTATCACCTACTCCCAATTCACCTTGAAATTCTTTCTGTCTCGAAAAGACAATAGCACAGTCTGGATTCTGTACAAATAGTTGCATCATTTTCTTCAAATGTTTCAAGTGATATACATCACTATCAATACAAGTACTATAATAACTATTACACTTATCCAACACATAATTTCTTGCCATAGAACCCCTCGCTATTTCTATGAATTACTTTTATCCAAGAATCCTTTTTGCATAATCATTAGCAATTTTAGATGACTGATTTGTAGATCCTTCATTCACAATCAATAATTCCCAATTTTTATAACTCTGATTCTTTCCTGTGATAGTCATTCACTACCATCAAAACTTTTATCTTTCACTGACAACTACATTACATACAATCATCTACCAAACCGCTTTCTTTTAGTATCAATACAGTGTGCTCTAGCCCCTCTTTTGCAGTAAATGTTTCTATATAACCAATTTCTGTTATTTTCTTCATATTCAATGAAGAATTATTCATCGGATTAAATACGCCCTTTTCTTCTCTGGATGGTTCCCTAATTTTTAATTCGACACCACCTGCTTTTGCAAGTATCTGTGCCATCTCTCTAATACTAGTAACATCTTCTGTGCCGATATTGTATGCTTCACCTGACACCCCGTTTATAAGGCAAACTAAAATTGCCATTGCTGCATCTATGCAATAGCAATAGGATCTTTTTTGCAAACCAGTGCTAAGCATCTCCAAGTTTTCTCCTCTTGCTGCCTTATATGCAAAATCGGAGGATATTCTTTTATCTTTTGTTGATGCCGTTGGTCCATAAACATGACCCGGTCTCACTATGGAAACATCAATACCATATTCTGTTGCATATGATTTGCATAACATTTCAGATGCGCGTTTTGATTCAGAATAGGAATTTCTTATATTATCAAGATCAATATAGCCATAATTTGTTTCTACGAATGGATCTTCCTTATCTTTTTGACCATACACTTCACTCGAAGAAATATAAACCATACGAGTTTTCTTTCCAACGCAGTAATTTAAAAGATTGTTCACACCGTTAATATTGGAAAGCATTGTTTCAACAGGTTTATTTGTGTAAAGTTCTGGACTGGCACTTCCGGCTCCATGTATTATAAAATCTACATCTTCTGCTATTTGGAGTGGAAGTATTGCATCGTATACAATAGGTATAATTCTTTCGTCAAACCTTTTTTCAATTTTATTTTGGTTTCTCCCAGCGCCCAAAATATTTATTTTTATTCCTGTTATTTCTTGCAAAATCAAAAGAACGTCTATCAAAGAAGAACAAATTAGTCCAGTCGCACCAGTAACAAGAACACTTTTTCCATCGAATGAACTAAAATCATACTTTTCTAACGCTTTCTTTATATCGTTTCTGTAAAGCGTACTATTTAGTAGTCCCATATTCTTATTTAACCCAATCCTCCTTTTTAGCAGCCAGTAAAGCCTTAAAAATCTCAAGGTCATCTACTGTAGTGATTTTCAAATTTTTCTCAGAACCTTTTGAAAAATACGATTTTTTTCCCAAAGCTTCCATCAAAGAACATGTGGCAGCCATATTTGTAATCCCTTTCGTCTTTGCTTCCTGATATGCATTATAAATATCGCCTAATAAATATGTATGTGGCGTCTGAGTTCTCCATAGTTCTTCTCTCCTAATAGATTTGCAAGAACTATTTCCGCCTTTTGAAACAAATACAACTTCCGTACACGGAATCACGGCTACAGCTGATCCATGTTGTTTTTGTTTAACTAAACTGTCTGTAATGATTTCTGAGCTTACCATTGGTCGGTTTCCATCATGTATCATTACAATATCATCATTTAAATGATCTTTTTTGACAGCTTTAATACCATTGTAGATAGACTCCTGTCCAGTAGCACCTCCATTTACAACATATTTTAGTTTTGTAATATTATACTGCTTTGCGTAAGCCAATAAAATTTGTTCCCATCCCTCAAGAATGACCACACAAATCTCATCGATACTAGGATGATTCTGAAATGCCTCCAATGTATAAATGATAATAGGCTTGTTTTCTACATGTAAAAATTGTTTTGGAATATCCTGGTGCGTCCTAATTCCTTTACCAGCTGCAGTAAGAATTGCTATTGTAGACATTATTTTCCCTCCCTGTTATTTACAAAGACATTAATTTCATGAATAGTCAATATGAAAGCTTTTATAGATTACATTTCAATAGTAGTGCTCCCATTAACTTTTGATACAAAAAGGCAGCCAAACCAGTAACAACGGCGCATATAAGAAAATATACATATTGATTCATATCTATACCACTCAGCGCAATCATCGGGAGTCGCTGTAATATATATATTTCAAAAGTATGTTTCCCAAGCCAGTTCAACACAGGGTTTCCAATTTTGATTCTGCTCGTCGCAAAAACAACAAGCAGTACAAAAAAGATTCCCCGCAATTCAACCATCGCAAGCCAAATCATGCCATGACACTTTAGGGCACACAGATACGATGCCATAAACGCAACAACACAGGCCACAACTATCATTAAATATCTACCCATCTTTTCCATCAACGTTTTGATTTTCTGTTCATAATTTCCAAAAAGCATACCCAGTGGATAACAGAAAATCGTATTGTAGTACCAACTTCCCTTTCCACACAGAATCAACATAACGACGTAAACACAACAGCCCGCAGTCACAAAGAGCATTGTTGTCATACTGTCCTGCCTAGATATAATCCCTCCAAAATAGGAAAAAGCATATAGCACCAGTATAGCTAGAATATACCAATTGCTGTTTCCCACAGACTGCCATGCCGTAAAGGAAAGAAGAATCGTTGATGTGCTGTACACCTTTCCCATCAATAGATTAAGAAACAGAAATAGACACACCGCAATCGCAAATTGGATCCACACCCTGAAAATTCGCTTGGGGAATTTCTGCAAGTAATCATTTTTCGTTTTCAGCGACACCATTATTCCATATCCAGAATAAAAAAGGAAGGTTGTGACAATAAGCTGTTCTAAATATCCATCAACAGTCCAAAATATTCTGTCATAAGCTTCGCATACAATATATTCTTTAAAATGCCGTAGAAACACCAGCATCACAAAAACACCGTTGACCGCCGTTGCCTGCTCCCGCTTCAGATAGGTATTCAGATATCCCCCAGAAAAGTCAAGCTTTACCTCGATAAAAGTCAAAATTACTACACATAATAAAATTAAATCCATATTATTTTTCCTTGGAGTTCACATAGTTCTTTATTAAAACATTCAAAATCTCTTCGCCCGCATTTTTCGTGCCTTCTCTAAATTTCTTAACCGCCATCCGGCGTTTCTCCTTTAACGGGTCTATACCATCTTTAAGATTGTCCAAAATCTTTTTCAACTGATCCCATCCATTGGCATAGTAGAATGTTTTTGTCACATAAGCAATCTGAGTTGATAATTCCTCCTTTTTCCCGCAATAAATCACTGGTTTCCCCATGAGGAAAAATTCTATAAGCGTTGATGAATAGTCTGCAACCAGAACATCCGCCGTGTTTAAGGCATCATCGTAAGAGAACTTTTCATCCAACGAAATTTTCTCATTTTTTTCAATATTTTCTTTATACGTTAAGACATCTTTCTCTGACATTAAACCATATTCGATATAGTTTTCAAACATCAATGGATGGGGACGAATAACCAGACGATAGTAATCCTGACCATTAATATACTCGAGAAGGCTATCACTATAATTGAAAAAGTGGGATGCTAGATTCCCATCACCTATTTGCTTTGCGGCAGTCCACCTTGGTAACCATAGAATCGTGTTTTCCATTTTCCGAGCCTCGTGAGCATTTATGGTATCAAACCTCGGATATCCAATATTATAAAGACGCTTTCCAAATAAAAGCTCACTCAACCACATTCTGTTTTTTTTGCAATATGAATAGGAAACATCCCCATCAGCGAAAAGGAACGATATGTACTTCGTGAGACCCACATAAAACGGACCAGCATACAAATTTGGGTATTTATTCTCATTTGGCATTGCATATCCATACGGCACGTAGCATACTTTGGCAATTAATGCCAATTTTTCTAACGAATACACATCAGGGTACTGAATTGTATACGGCACATTCAGGAATATATAATCCGGCATAAGTTCAGTCAGATCATAATATGTCTCTGTCTCAAAATCATAAGTATCTATCACTTTTCCACCACATAGCTGCTGACAGAATTCAACTACCGATGCATAGGTATCCCAAAGAAGCTCTTTGTATTCATTTGCGCATCTAGGGATAGGAAGCAAATATACCTCGCATTCGTCATTAGCAACTGCCGCCTCAAAAACAGTACGTACCGAATTGAATACTTCCGTTCTCTGGACAATGAACACGATCCGCATCTTCTCATTGTAGCGTGTTCTCACGATTCGGTTTCTCTCAGTCAGATATTGTCCTCTCGCTGTCCAAATATTATCCATACAAGCGCGGTAGAAACGGCGAAGCCCTTTTGGCATACTCTTTTCGATTGCTTGCCAGTTCATCTTCGATCATTCCTTTCTTTTAAATTGTCTGAATATATTTATAACATAAAAAAACGGTTCTAGCTTTAAAATCGCGGACATTCCCACATAAATGACTGCGCCCACCACCACCTGCATCAACAACGTCAGAATCGTAGGCATAGGGATTAGAGCAATGGGGTAAATAACCGCCCCCATCAGTAGCGCAAGCGCGAAACACGGGAAAATATCTTTAACCTGCTCAAAATAGGAGTAGCCTAGTAGCTTCCTGTTCGGAGCTGAGTTAAACATAGTGGCGATCACGGAATAAATAAGACCGCTTACCGCGATCGCCACTATCCCAAAACGCATGGCCAGTAGCAGAATCATAATGGAAATGGTCTTTTTTACGATTTCCAGTTTGAGAAAGATGTCGCTTCTGCCAACCGCCTTGATTGCGTTAAGGTTTGCTGTCTGCAGGGGCTCCAGCCCCTGCGTAAAACAGGTAATCTGCAAGAATGGCACTGCCAGTAACCACTTTTCCGTGAGTAGCAGCACAACCAGCGGCTTGGCCACAACTGCCAGTCCAACCATCATGGGCCACATCAGATAGCTACTGGTCACAATCGCTCGTCTAGTGATTGCCTTGACGGTTTCCTGACTATCCTGCACTCCGGCCATAGTGGGAAGCAATACGCTGTCGATGGAGGCATTGATATTTGATACAATCAATGATGGAAAGGACTGTCCCTTTTCATAATATGCCAAATCCGCGGACGTATAGAGCTTTCCGATAATCAGCGTTCGAAGATTTGTATAAAACGTGTGAAGCAATGCGGAGGCCAACAACTTCCCTCCATATCTCAGAAGCCCCTTCAGTCTAGTAAAAGAGAACTGCAGTTTGGGTCTCCACCTTACAGTGAGCCAGAGAACCATAGTGTCGATTATTGCATTAAAGAGGCTCTGCGCCACCAACGCCCATATTCCAAATCCCATGTATGCCATGGAAATTCCAATCACTGCTGCGCCGATTGTTCCGCCTAGCGTCGCAAAGAAAAATCGCTTAAACTGTAATGTCCTGCTGACATAAGCCTGTTGGACATTCTTAATTCCGGCAATCAGCAGTGTAATTCCCAACACTCTGATCACCGATGTGAGTTCTGGGTTGTGATAAAAAGTGGCGATGAACGGTGCGCAGGAAAACAGTAGCAGGTACAGGACAATGCACATGACCAGATTAAAGAAGAATACCGAGGAAAAATCTAAATCGTCGGCATCCTTTTTCTGAATCAAGGCATTCCCCATCCCGCTGTCCACAAATACCTGCAGTATGGCTGTAAAAACTGTTACCAGAGCCATGAGTCCATATACCTCCGGTGCTAATAGTCTTGCCAGCACAATCGTTACTAAAAATGTCACTCCCTGCGCTCCACAGCGCTCCAAAAACCTCCATAGCAGAGAGGATACCGTTTTTTTCTTTAATTCATTTTCCACAAAAAAATCCCCGCGTATTTATATATTTTATTTAATATTTATTACAAATAGCCAATCTAATCGCTATGTTTTTACTCTCACAAAATGCAAATACTCTTTAAGCCTTTGCCGTATCATAAAGAAACCGCGTCAAACCTATTTATCTCTTACCAAATATTTTTATTCTCATCCGTTAATCTTAAAAATATCATACTTGGTGCATAAGAATTATTTATGCTTTCTGGTACAAATTACAATGTAAATATAGTTGAGTCCTCGTTTCGATACCGTTCTATCTGCTAACTGTCATTCCAAATCTGATCACCACCGCAAACAAATATTGTATATATAATTAGCACTTCAGATATGGAAACATATTCGTATCTCTGTTCACTATGCGAAATATTTTTCATAAATTGCTCAAATACTTGCCTCTTTTTATAGTCTTGTAAAGAACACATATCCAAGATAATATATTATATTTTTTATCGATATCCTATTTTTTGTTTTTAGTTGTTCTTAGAATTTAAAGACATAATCAATCTGCTCTTCCGAAATTCCCACATATCTTTCTAATACCAAAGGCAGCGCATATTCCTGCAGTAAACCGCCAAAGTTGTGTTATCATGATATAGCGTGACAATACCATCTTTTTCACTCTTTCCCATGTGCAACATCCTTCATCCTCTTAACCACTCTGTAATATAGAGGTCCAAGCAACAATATCAGCCCTTCGAGGCGATATTTTACGAGCATAAATTTCACACGTATAAGTCCATGCTCCAGTTCAAAGGGGTAGATGCTACGGTATCTATCGAATTCCATGATTTCTTTCAGCTTTAATAATTTCTTTCTTTTCTCCCTAAAGGAAAGCGGACAGAAGCTTGAACTCAACTGATAAATTGCCCACATATAATTACCATATGCTATCCCTGCATAGGGTAATGGATCCATATTCTCCAGAAGAGATCCAATAAATCTACATTGATGATTCCACTGCATACCAAGATACTCTATCGTACTCTCCACCCACCGATGACATGTAGAACCATCCAAATAACGATAATGATAAAACACATCTTCTATGTACGCTATTTTTTCAGCCATAGATAGGGCATCCATTAAATAGCAGACATCTTCCCCATTAAAAATACTTTCAAATTTTATGTTTTTTACTGTCTCTCTCCGGAATAAACAGTTCCACAGATTTTGTGGACTTTCTTTCCAAAAATGAATAAAATCCTCTTTTATTTCATTTTTTAACAGTATACGCTTTCCATTCCAACAGTACTTGCCGGTATTCTGTCCGTTACTCAATTCATATGCTACACCAAACTCTACAATATCTGCCTCTGTTTCCTTCATACGATGGATTGCACATTGTAAAAGACAATCATCAATCCAATCATCTGCATCCATAAAATAGATATATTCTCCTGTTGCATGGTCCAGTCCAATATTCCTGGTCGGTCCAGGCCCATGACTCTCCGAATCATTTTCTAACAGAATAATTCTGCAATCCGTTTTAGCGTATTCTATACAAATCTGTTTACTGTCATCCGTAGACATGTCATTAATGAGAAGTAATTCAAAATCTGTGTATGTCTGTTTCAGAACAGACTCGATTGCCTCACATAAATACTTTTCCGCATTATAGACTGGCATTATAATCGATACTTTTGACATATTATCCTCCGCTTTAATATTTACTACCTGTTCTGTATTCTCCGTTTCTTCCTCTTTCCATTTTGATAAATTATATACTACTGACTCGTTACTCCAACTTGCAAAGTGAAAATTTATCCTGTGTGAAATAGTTTGTTAATTAGTGTAAATCATACCACATATTTTGAAATATAAAGTCCCCACTAAAATCAACATCATCTCCAAATTATACTTTACAAGCAATTTCACAATTTTCCTAATACCTGAATAACTAGTACATTTAAATTTATTTTTAAAATTATTAATGTCCATCATATTAGCAATATATTTTATCTGTCTATACTTTTTTGTTAATGACAATGGACATCTCTTTTCACATAAGCAATATAAACACCATGTATATCTTTCTATTGCTGTATTTTTCACTATTTGAGAACTGTCATCTAATCCACAATATTCAAGAAATTTTCTTTCCTTATCCCATATCGCAATATATGATTCCATAAACATATCGTCCCATTTATCCGAATGTGTAATAGAATCTTTCACAATCCTATAATGATAATATTCCTTATCTATTCCACATACTTTTCTGACATTACATAATAAATCCATTTGAAAACAAATGTCTTCGCCAGTTTTGTATTTATTTTGCCGTACATTCAGCAACAACTCAGTTCTGATTAACTCCTTGCATGACGCCCATGTCCCGCGTACAATCTCATTTGCAATATTCTTAAAATCCTGATATTCAAAATTTCCACATGGCTTCAAAGGTTTTTTTATCTTTTTTCCATTATCCTCAATAATATATCCAAACGGAACAATATCAGCCCCCTTTTGTTCTGCTAAAGTAACTGTGTCCTGCAACAAATCTTTCTCAATCCAGTCATCTGAATCAATGAAATATGTATACTTTCCCTGTATTTGTTCCATTCCATAGTTTCGCGCGCTACCCGGTCCATGCTCCCCTGATTCATTTTTATAGAATCGAATTCTGCTATCTTTTGCAACATACGATTCTATAATCGAAACACTTTTATCCTTAGAACCATCATCAACTATCAGCAGTTCCCAATTTTTATAACTTTGAGAAATCACACTTTCAATTGATTCTGATAAAAACCGTTCACAATTATATACAGGCATAATGATACTTACCAATGGTTGATTCTCATTCATCTTGATACTTTCCTCCAATTACCGTTCCCACTCAATCTCTTCTTCAATCACTTTTGCCGGACATCCTCCAAGCAATAGTTTCTCTCCTTCAAACTGCTTTGTCACAAGGCTATGATATGCAACAATACTTCCATCCGGTATGCAACTGTTCTTCAAAATATGCGAAAAGGAAGCCACCCATACATGAGCACCTATTTTGATTTCTCCGTGATTACAAACTTTTTCTTTGTTTTTATGTCTTACCTTATGATTATCTGAATCCAGTATTTCCACGTTCCAACCAAACAAAGCATGATCTCCAATGATAATTCTGTCATTGCATGAAATAGTACAATTTTTATTACAGAAAAAATCATCTCCTATTTCTAGCAATCCCAAATCCAAAATCAAAGATATTCCAGAAGACATAGTACATCTACCATTGAATTGAATGGATGAATTTTCATTTAATAGCAAATAATTCTTTTTCCCCTGTTCTCTTCCTTCGGTACCTCCCCATCCAATCCGAACCATGAATGTCGTCGGTTCACAACCAAACTTAATATTTCTACTCAATTTATCAATATGCGTTCTATATCCAATAAATAATGGCAGTTTTAAAGCTGTCTTAAACGGAAGACAACGAAAATTCACATAAATAGTAATTGGTAAACTTATAATCAAAGAAAAGATATCTCTTATCTTTAACGAAAACACATCTTTAATTTCCATTTTTGTTCTCCATATTTTCAAACATAATTTTATTGATTAAATCAATGAAATTCTTGTAGTAAATTGCTTCATTATATCTTTTACTTTGTATCTTAGCATCCTCTGATATTTTTCTTCTTATTTCAGGATACTCTTTTAGATACAGAATTGCCCTTCTCAAATTATCTTCAATATTTCCTCTTTCAATAATCAAAGTACTATTCTGGTTTATATATTCTGTCATTCCACCAGAATTTGTCACTATTGTCGGAATCCCTTCAGCCATAGCCTCAACAACAACCAATCCTGCTGCCTCTTCCCAAAGTGAAGGCACACACTGCACGTCCGCTAACAAACTATACTTATATAATTCACCATTATCTATATACCCTGTAAATATAATACGCTCGCTATTATCCTTAGCCAATTTCTTCACTTTTCTTTCATAAGATGAAAATGCCCATTTCCCAAAATTTGCGCTTCCAATACAGAGTAACTTTACATGTTTATCATCAATTGAAAGAACAGCCTTCATCAATTCCAATATACCTTTTACCTGTATCAATCGTCCCACATACAAAACAACAAAGTCATCTTCCTGCAATCCCAATTTTTTTCTCAGTTTTTTTCTTTCTTCTTCCGAAATTGTTTTATTAAACTTGTCTAAATCAATCGCATTCCTTAAAACATGTGTATCTACCGGAATCTTGCATGCTTTTTCATATTCCCTGACAACAAACTCACTTACCCCAATCATATGTCCATACCCTTTAACGACTTCTTCTTTCGGAATAAAATGAATATGCGCATGGAATACAAGTTGTTCTCTCGTATACCCTTTTGCTATATCAATAACCGCCTTCTCATCTCCGCCTTCTACAATCAATAAATCAAATTTTTCATTCTGAATCACCGGAGCGATTTCATTATAATGTCTTTGTAGCACTCTAATTGTTTTACCTGTCAATTCTCTGACTGCCAAAAACACGGCATGCTTCGCCAAATTCCAAAAAGTATTAGTATGAGTCCACACAAACCTCACATCCGGATATTTTTTTGCTGCTTCTACCGCCTCTTTATGATAAACAGAAAAAATCGTCAAACGAAATCCATCTTCCTTTGAGTACTTTTTTACAATACTTGTAATCAATGTTTCGATTGCTCCACCGCATACCGCCGGAACCGGCATAACACCGCCCATTATGATTCCTATGTTATACATTGTAATATCCCTTTCAGTTCGTTCTTCCCCGCTTTAATCTATAAAAACCTTTCCAACGCTCCCCGGAATTTCATCCCCACAGCAAACGTAAAACATGGATTTATCCCAATAAGCACAAGTGAAATCTTTTGAATTTTAGACAGTTCCTTCTTCTTCAATTCTTTAACGATATCCTTCGTTCGTTTTTCTGCCTGGATAAAACTTTTTTTCTCATTACTATTCGCTATCAGTCTTTTACTCTCTTCCAAATATTCCAAAGAATATATCAATACCTTATATGCCTGCTCTGCATAATTCTGTTCTTTTAAATATATAAAAATTCTCTCTTGAAACGCCTCCATAATATCAAAATCTCTCGCAATACGTTTCTTTCCCATGATTCCACTGTTGCGTTGCCTATAATAATACAGACACTCTGGAATCGTCAGAACCTTAATATTCATCTGATAAATATCGTTTGCCCAAAACTCATCCTCATGATATTTTCCAAATCGAAACCTTTCCTTTCCGAAAGTTTCTCTTTTATATAGTTTGTTCCACGCAACTGTCCAAATTCCATAATTACGTTCATTTTTTTTGATATAGAATACTTCTGTTCCAGACAGGATCTCGAATTTTGCATTGGTGGGAAAATCTTTTTCTCTGTCATTTTCGAAATAATAAAGGAAATTACAAGCTACAATATCTGCATCCTTATCTATCATACTTTTGTACATACATTCCACCATCGTAGGCGCGATATAGTCATCACTATCAACAAACATGAAATAGTTACCGGTCATTTGGTCCATTCCTCTATTTCGCGCATCAGAAAGTCCCCCATTTTCTTTATGGATTACCACTACCCGCTCATCCATCCCGGCATACCCATCACAAATCTCCCCCGATCGATCCGTCGATCCATCATCCACCAAAATCAATTCAAAATCTGTAAATGTCTGCGCTAATATACTGTCCACACATTGTCTGATATAGTTTTCCACCTGATACACAGGCACAATAATACTAACTTCTGCCATGCTTTTATCCTCTGCTATACCAATTCATTTAGAACATTTTTCCATTTTTCAATAATAAAGTCATCCTGATATCTTTCGAACCCTATCATCGTATTCGCCGCCAACTCTTCTAACATATCCGGATTGTCTATCAGATGATTAATTACACGAATCATATACTCCCATTCAAACGGATAAATTAAAATCCCATTCTTATGATCTGTAATAATCTCCGAAGGCCCGATTTTTACATCAAAACTAACACAAGGCACATGCATTTGTAACGCCTCTACAAGGCACATTCCAAATCCCTCATATCTGGATGTTAAAACAAAGAGTTTCGCTCTATTAAGATACCATTCTACGTTATCTACCGTTCCTTTTAATATCAACTTTTCTTCCAGTCCATTTTCCAAAATAGCCTGCTCTAAAATATTTCTTTCTTCACCATCTCCCAGGATCAACCATTTCCAATCCCGATGCTCTTTTAACACAGAAACTGCTATTTTCGCCAGATAATCGATTCCTTTTTGATAGGTCAGCCTACCTACCGTCACAATCCAGTTTTCGCGTTGCACCTCTTCATCGTATTTCATGGGAGTTACCATATTATAGACTGCACTGATTCGATCTTTTCTTCCAAGAATTCTCTTGTAATTTTCTTTGTCTTCTTCGGTGAGTACCACAATATAATCTGCAAAATGAACCGTTAATTTCGAAATCAATTTTCGATAAAGAATCTGCTGTTCAAATTCACAGTTAAAATGCTCCCACGACACCACCTTCGTCTTCAGCCCCCCGGCCGCTGGTATCGCGAGCACATCCAGCACAATATCAATGTCAATGATAATATCAATCTGCTTGTCCTTCAGGAATTTCCGCAGTTTCCCTATGAGTGGAAGATATCCCGGCCCCGGATTGATCCATTTCTCACCCAGCTTATACCTGCGAATGCCCGGATGCAGGGGATAGAATGGTTCTTTCTGTTGTTCGGTCAGGCTGATGATGCAGATATCATATGCCTCGTCTGCCTGCAGCGCATTGGCAAGCTGTACGGCCACCCGCTCTGTTCCGCCGCTTCTTGTAATATCTCCTGAAAAAAAGCAGATTTTCTTACTCACTGATTGCCTCCCTACGCAGTTCTGTTAATCTCACATTGTTTTACTATCTCAATATTCCCTACATTTTCCATATTCTCTATATTCCCTATGTTCTCAATTTTCTCGCTGTCCTTCGTAATTTTATTTTCCTTCCGGAACCATTGGGAAATGAGAATCGCCGAAAGCACTTTCAACATATATTTCGTCGCGTTGATCGGGGTCAGATAGCTTTGTCCTGCTTTTCTGTCCTCCATTTTCGCTTTGACTTCCCGCACATCGGCTCCCATGCGGATCAGATATGCGATTGTATCGGGCTCCGGTGTGTACTCTTCATCCTGGGCGAAGCGGCGAATCATGGTTCTGTTATAAAGGCGCATTCCGCTGGTCGGATCGGATATATGCTTTCCTGTTGTCATGCGTATGGCAGCCGTGATCATTTTCCCTCCTAGCGTTCTCATACGAACCGGCATTCTGGTTTTATAGAATCTGGAGGCGATCACGATATCACAGTTTGTATTTTCCATGCAGGTTACCATGTCTCCTATATATTCCGGTAAATGCTGACCGTCTGCGTCGAACTGCAAGGCCGCATCGTAATCGTGTTCCAGTGCATAATTCATTCCGGTCTGTATGGCTCTGGTCAGTCCGTGATTGACGGGATGATGGATCACGTGATAGCCGTTTTTTCTGCACAGTTCTTCCGTGTTATCGATTGAGCCGTCATTTACAATGACGTAGTCGTATTGTGGGCAGATCTCTTTCAGGTGTTCGATCACTTTTTCTAAAGTTTGTGCTTCATTGTATGCTGGTATGATAATTAGTATTTTCAACGTTTTTTCCTCTTATGTAGGTTCTTAATCGACCATGGCCAGAAATTGTTCCAGTCCTTTCGTATGATACAGTACTTTTTTCTTTGCTTCTTCTCCGTATTTTCTACATTCTTCCGGATGCCGGATCATCCAGAGCAGGGTTTCGCTCAATGTTTCCGGTGTGAGATCGCACAGGCGTCCGTCTATCCCGTCCTGGATCTGCTCTCTGTTGCCGCTGCAGTCTGTTGCAAGGATTGGTTTTCCAAGTGTCTGCGCCTCCTGTATGGCGATGCTCTTTCCTTCATATCCGGTAGCGTGTACATAGAGATCACAGTTCTTACAGTAGGGGAATGGATTTGCCTTTATTCCCAGGAGGATGAATTCCCCGCGAAGGCCCGCGTCCTCGATCTGCTGCTCCAGACTTTGGCGGAGTTCTCCTTCTCCCAGTACATACCACCTCACCGGCACATCGCAGATCTTTTTCAGCTGTGCGAGTGTCTGAATGGCGATATCGTACCGTTTCTGGGCAGTCAGCCTTCCGATCGTCAGGATCCGTATGCCCTTGAAATCGTCTTCAAAGCCTTTTCCCTGGTCTGCCATCCTGCGGATTCTGTCCTGATTGACCAGGTTATGAAAGACCCCCACTTTCTTTTCATATTCCGGATAGACTTCCAGATAATGCTCCTTCACTTCATCCGATACGGTGAAGATCTGATCGAATCTACTGTAGCAGTCCAGATCCAGCTCTCTTGTGTATCCGGCTTTGCCGTAATCGATATGGACGAATGCGGCTTTTTTCTTTGCTTTTACATGGTCCGCGACATAATAGGTTGCTCCGCCCTCCAGATAGGCGACTGCAAGATCGTATTCTTTCCGGATCCTCGGGGCCCCGTCCGCAAGCAGTCGCCAGCACAGCTTGTCCGGCAGGATTTTCCCGGTTCTTCGCATCATGCGAAGGTTTTTCATAAGATACGGTGCCCGCCTGAGGAACAGGCCTTTTCCGATTCCGGCTTTCAGCACGCTTTTCATCAGAAGGTTTCTTCCTTCTTCTGTAAGTACGGATACATCCTTGTAATTCTGATTCAGAAGCCGCACATGACGGGGCAGTTCGTGGATTAATTCTCCCTGTCCGGTGAGGACAAATAAAGAGAGCTCATATTTTTCCGGATCCAACGCGTCGAACAGATCCAGCATCGCCCGTTCGGCACCGCCATACCCCAGTGTATTGATGACAAATAGTATATTTTTCATCAGTTCTTCGCTTCCTCCTCTTTTGTAGCATGCTCCTCGATTTCCAGGCTTGCCTCCGATTTTTTCTGCTCCCTGAGATCAAATACTTTCGGAGAAGGTTTGATTCCTTTAGCCTGTTTCATAATATTTCCTCTGCAGAACATGTGCTCATCCAGATTGCGTTCCAGCCACCTGAGCCGCAGATAGGCGACCGTAAATCCAATCACCGAACCGATCCAGATCCCGGTTCCGTAGAAAATATGGCTTAGATTCACTGCAGCCAGGCTGGCGAGAAAAGTACCCAGGCAAAAGCAGACCGCGGTAAAAAGTGCCCCGTTTAAATCTTCAAAATAATACAGGAAGATAATCTCCGAGTACATCAGGAACAGGACAAAGTATCCGGCTGCCACCATCGGGTAGATTCGCATGACCAGACCGGCATAGCCCATACCCGGCAGGAAAATTACAAAGATCAGGTAAATGAATACGGACACAATAAACTGCAGGCGCACCAATGTCATCAGTTCGCTTCCAAGCTGACGGAACATCCGCTTTCTCGTATTGCGGATATCAATGCCCCTTCCTCCAAATACGGCATCTGCATACGCACGATAGCGTTCATGGAAATACATTTCCACGCGGGAGATGAAGATGACACTTGCCGATACGTTAGTGAACATCGCAAGACAGGTTGCCATATCATAGGGCTGGTTGCACACGAAGGTGCGGACCAGATGCATGGCCATATCCGTTCCCCAGAACACGAAATTATGAATAAAAAGTCCCAGGGTATAGAGAAAATTAATCAGGATCAATTGCCAGTATTTCCGGAAGTATTCAAATACTCTCCTGTATTCCTCACTGTTATCCGGAAAGAACTGATGGATCTTCGCCCATTCCAGTACTGCTGTGAAGAAGAATCCCACCGTCAGCGCCAGAAGCATACTGTACGTGATGCTGACTTTGCATACATAACGCAGGAAGAGTGACAGTAAAAATGCGGTTGCCATTCCCATAAAAAAATAAAAGGAAATCAATCTATACTCTTTACAGATGGACAGATATAGCATGTTGTAGAATACGATGACCAGACTGACAAAGCAGCAGTAGCCTGTAAACACGTAATAGATCGGCACACCTCCGACCAGGTGCTCCCAGAAGCAAAATGGAATCGCGAACAGGCAGCTGAAACAGATATTGGTCATAAGCCCGACTCTGTGGCATGGCTGTACATCTTCAAATCGTTCCTCGAAGATCACATCCGACATATAGCGGGATAACACCGCGTTAAATGGTGATGTCGTAAGGAGGGAGAAGATAAAAATATACAGAATCGTACAGGAAAAGATTTCCCGGTCTATATAACGGACTGTATTAAACTTCAGTACCTTCTGCATCAGCATCAGGTTGATGATCACAACAAGTACCGGTGCGATCGTTACAACCGTGCTGTAGAAGAACCCTATTATGTTGGTGGTAATCGTATTCTTACGATAAATGCGGTTCAGTTTTACACCGATTCCTGCCATACGCTTCTCCTTTCTGCATGCGTGCCCTGGCCATGCGTATCTCTGCCATGCGTGTCTATGCCATGCATTTTTCTGTCACCCGGTTCATCCTGTCACTGTCTATTTTCTTCCGTCTGTTCTTCCCACTCCAGATTCTGCCTCTGTGCCGCTTCCCGGTAAATGGCTTCATACGTTTTTTTCATATCTTCGATCTTATATTTTCTTATCAGGCGCTGATAACCGGCCCCTGCCATCTCTCTTCGTATCTGCGGATTCTCTGCCAGATGCACCATGGCATTTGCGATTTCCTCGATGTTCATGATATGGGTGAGGATTCCGGCATCGCCGAATTCATCGTCTTCTCCATGCAGCAGTCCTCTGCAGTTTCCTACATCGGTCGCTATCACCGGCACGTGCGCCGCAAAGCTTTCCAGAATTGTGAGCGGCTGCCCTTCGCTGATGCTGGTCAGGATGGTCATATCCATCCAGCCCAGATAATCGGTGACCTGGATTCTGCCTGTGAATTCCACATCCGGAATTCCCATCATCTCCACCATCTGAAAGCATTCTGCCGCGTACTCCGGCTCCTCATCGTAAGGACCCATGATCCATAATTTCAGTTTCGGATACCTTTTCCTGGCGTAAGCGAATGCCTGGATCAACGTCTTCACATCCTTGATCGGTGCCACGCGAAGGATGGCTCCGATGTGGACATAGTCCTTTTTGTCTTTTGGAGTTTTCGGAAGGTTCTCAAACCGTTTACAATCAATCCCGTTAGGGGTGATCTTCGTCTTTTCCTCCGGACAGCCCAGCTCGATCTGAAGCTCTTTTGCATGCTGATAGAGGCTGGTCACGACATCCGCCCTGTTATATGCAACTTGAGACATCTTCTTGAACTGCTGAATCCAGATTTTCTTATAAAGACGCTGTACCCACTCTGCCTTGATGAGTTCTTCTTCTCTTTCTCTGGTGTATATTCCATGCTCGGACAGGATGAACTGTGCATTGTAAAAATGTTTTCCCATGCTCCCCAGAATTCCTGCATAGCCGGTCGAGACTGCATGATATACATCTGCCTGCGGAATTTCCATCGACAGTGCCAGGAAGAGCGGCAGATACATCGACCGCATCGTCCACAGGAAATCCGAGAACACGATATCCGGGTACTGCAGGTTATAGCAGTCCAGCACCGCATGATAGAAGTCCTCTCCCATCAGGAACTGATTGATCGAAATGTTATGATTCCGAAAGAAATCAAATATCTCCTCCCACTCCACTTCCTGGTTCAGAAGCAGGCTTCTAATTGCATGGTATTCCTTCTGATTCAGTCTGGTCTTATGTCTCTTGTTGACACTTCCCCAGTCTACATCTTCCAGATATAGTTCATGGACTTCGGTTACATTCTCCGGCAGTTCATAGGCAAATTTCCCGCTCAGCTCCCGGTTTGCTATGATCGTAAGCAGGATAAACTCCTGTTTCGGAAAGGTCTGGATCATACTATGGACCCAGCCGGACACCCCGCCCACCACATAGGGGTAGCACCCTTCTGCTATAATACAGATTCGCATTGCTGTACCTCTTCTATGATTCGATTATTTGTAGTAAGTTTCTATGTCAGATTTCAAAGTAACGGAAGCATTTTCTGAGGTTATCTTAAGAAGATATGCACCTTCTTCGATCTGTTTCCAGCTTCCTCCGGTCATCTTCTCCGGCGTTTCTCCATGTGTTCTTAACAGAAGATACGCATCACCGGAAAAATTCCTGGTTTCTATCAGAATCTGGTCTCCTTTTCTGGTACTTTTCACGCTTCCATTTAAGAAATTGCGGACTCTGTTATCACTCTCGCTGATCGTCGTCTTATCGAATTTGGCATACGGTTTCCAGTAGGTATCAATGTTCGCGGCCATCTTCTCTGCGACGCTTTGCCATTCATCTTTACGGCTCTCGGGCCATAAGATCCGATACATATCCACCTGAATGTTGCTGTAGCCAAGCGCTGTCTCCAGACTTTTCAGCCGTAGATTATCCCGGTGACTATGCTTATAGGAATCGGTTGTTGTATTCTGAAGGGTGATCTGATCCGTCAGCCACGACAGGATCTGTCCGTCTTCTTCATACGCGCCTACGACTGTTCGGATGTCCCGGAAGTATTTCATCTTTCCGTCTTCAGCTGTCAATTCCGTAAGCCAGTCCTGATTCTCCTTCCGAACGAATCCGGCTGCGAATATATAATCCATGTTCCAGCTTTTTAAGGTGTCGCTCTCATCCTTTACCGAGGAGGCGAGATCGTCACTCTCGATTCGTCCCAGAGATACTCCGGCTTCCGCTGATGTTTCATTAAAATATTTCAGATAATCGATCAGGTCATCCTGATTCGGCTCTTTCTTTGATTGATCCTTTTGTTTGACCGAAACGAAAGAGGTGATCTTCCAGTTCCCTTTCTGAGCACCCGCAACAAGGGAGGGCCAGAGAATGTCCCGGCAGAACTGCTGCGTTGTCATACCGTAGACTTCCGCCATCTTCTTTTCATTTTCCACAGTCAGATCCGGGAAACCTGCCACCGAGAGATTCTGTGCATTTACCACCGAATAAAGTGCATACTCTTCGGACTCATAGATCATGGCATCCAGCATTCCCAGGGCATTCTCCCCTTTCATATAATCGCCGTTGACCGCGAAAACGAAGCTGTTTCCCGTGCCGGTTCTCCAGATGATTGCCGGCATATCTTCATTTTCCAGACTCATGGAGTTCTTCTCCTCTTCGGAAAGAAAGCCGACCATATAAGACTTGGTTCTGGACGAAATATCATACCATGGTATTTCCCGTTCCATATCGACCAGTTCTTTCTCTTCTCCTTTGATGAACGAATAGTGGGTCTCACCGCCCAGGAGGAAACCGCCGAAGAGACGGATCTCCTGCAGTTTCACCGATTCCGCACGGAGATGCTGTATCCCGAGAAGGTCCTGTAATTCTCTGCTTTTTTCAATCGTCTGGTAAGAGGGCAGGCGGTAGAAGATGATCACAGTGCCCTGCTCTGCATACCGTGTCAGCCTCTTGACTGCATCTTCTGTTTCATGCTCAAGAAGCTCCCCATCCATAAGCAGGTAGACCTGCTGGCTCTCCACCCCCGACGCATCTATGCTTGCCGCATACAGCGTGTCGAAAGCCCGAAAGGATTTCTTCCGATATCCGGCCCATTCTTTCATCGCCTGGTAATACCCGTTATCCTCGGAACCGACATAAAAGATCGGACGTTCTGATGAACCGTTCTCGGGCGTTCCATCCGGCGTTCCTTCTGCATCAGAATCCTGCCTGATTCTGTCGATGACTTCCGTCTCCGCCGAATGATTGACATCGTAATCATTCAAATATTCTTTTAGTACGACAGAAGAGAGAAAGAGCACAAGTATGACGCTGATCATTATCATCATCGTCGCAAAATTACGTTTTGAAAGCATCGCTCTTTTCCTCCTTCCTATATGCTCCATTCTTTTCCCATTTACGCCTCGCTGCGAGGCTTTATCTCTGGATCATTCGGATCAGTTCCAGCGTCTTATTATCCACGACGACCGTGGACTCCCTCAACTGATCCATCACTTCAAAGAATTGATCCTTCTGGTTCGTCTCAAAATAGAGCTTCATTCGCATTGTGTACGATGCCAGATGATCCGGATACTGCTCTGCGAAGCGTTTTCCCCATACATCTGCAACGTCGTATTTTTCCAGTTCCATATTTCTTTTCATGATCCATTCGTAGCTTTCGGCGATCAGTCTGTCCGGAGAATACAAATACATTTTTTCGCAGAGTTCCTCCATCTGATTTACATAATCGACCTGCTCCACATTTGTAAATACTTTCTGTCTCAGCATCTGATCCATATACTGAATCAGATCCATAATCCGTTCCTGGCACTCTTCATCCCGGATGTCGCTTTCTTCAATCTTTTTCTGCGCCCTTCTGACATTTTCACGGAACTGATCCATCTTGTTCTGCAAAAAGGATGCAGAGTAATGCGCCACTTCGGAATCATCACTGTCCAGAGCAAGTGCGATCGCCGAAAGCGATTCTTCGGTCTCTCCCAGAAGTACGTTCAGCATGTTCTTACGTTTCTTCTCCCGATCCGATACCAGAATCGATTCTTCCATCGAAACGATATTTCTTTCACGCTCTTCATCAGCTTTGATTCGCGGAGTATGTCTCTTCTTACTGAATTCGACGTCCGTAAGATCCCTTTCGCCGAATTTGATAAAATGGTACTTCAAAAAGGCCGTCAGGAAATATAAGATTCCTACAATCGGACAGATCAGCATAATTACGGTATGCATCACGTATTGTTTGCGGTTATCGGTATCCTTTTTGAAGATCAGATACCAGATCAGGTACCCTGCCGCAATCAGTGTATTCAGAATAATTACGATAAGAAATATGATTCCACTGCGCGTCATAATCCCATCTCCTCGCTGATCACGGTGCGGATTCCCTTCTGCTCCAGGTTCCCCTGGACAAATCCACAGTCTTTCCGGTCTATACTGGTAAGCAGGATATAGAGCTTTCCATCGTTCCGGTATCCGATATAATCGGTTACACGAAGCATATTTGAAATGGTCACTCCCGCTTGTTCCATACCGTCTTCGGCCACTACCACCTGCATTAAAATGTACTCCGTCAGATTCTGCATTCCGGCTTCATGGTACGTCGAGATCAGCTCCTCAAATACTTCCGGCCGAAGTGCCGGGCTCTCATCCTGATATCGCTCATTTCTAAGAAGATCCAGATAGGTAGTCGACCTTTTAACTGCTTTTTGAATCAGCTTACTGATGACCGTCAGACGGTTCGATTCATCGATCGTCATCCGCTCAAAGGGAATGCTCCACAGCAGGATCATCATATCCATGTTATCTTCTTCGTATATGCAATATGCCATCATCGGATACTGCGGATCCATTGTCCGGTTCAGGTATACTTCCTCTCTGGAAAATGCTTCATAAAGCGGTCCTTTATCCGGAAGATGTACGGTATGGCCCATGGATGCCGCTTTTTCCGAAGTATATCCGAACAGTCTCGCGTAATGCTCCGTATGGATCCGGTAAAGAGAAACGTCCTGGCAGTCCATTACATTTCGGATCAGGGTGATCGCATGGAACAGGATCTTCAACGGATTATCTTTATCCAGCTGCTCAACCAGGTCGTAGACCGTGCCCAAACTGCAATCGTAATTCACGACCTGTGTAATCAGCCCTTCCTTCACACGAAGGTTACTGTCATTGATATCCGCAATATCGGTCACCCGCTCCGACAGGAAATCCACTTCCTGCTCGTTCTCTTCCTTGATGAAATTCAGCTGGTCTTTCATATAGCCCACGATCAGACCGACAATGAAGATCTCCGCGATCCACACGTATGTATTGTAATCAGTCACCACGGCAATTCCCGACTTGTTGTACATCTTCCGGAAGACATATCCCGCTGTGGCAAGAAGTGCCGAGAACGTGGCCTGCCTCTGCCCGTGCACAACTGCAAACACGAGAACGTAGATCAGATAAAAGTCAATTTTCGAAAAATACTGGCTTCCGGTCGCACGGTTATTCAGCATGAAAAACGGGATAAAAAATATCATGTTTTCGATATATGGCACCAGCGCGCCCAGAAAATCCCTTGTTTTAAAATAAATCCTGTGCCAGATATCCCATCCGGGACTGGAGCGGTCCAGAAATTTCCCGCTGTGTTTTTTCATATATGAAAGTGTCTTCTCGATGGTCTCCTCCGGCTCGCAACAGATCTTGAATCCGAATTCTTCCTTGATCCGATCATTTGCCAGAATGACATTTTTCTTGTCATCCAGCGTATTGTCGATCTTCTCCAGCTCTCTTCCCAGATGTTCTTCGATCGTATCTGCGATCTTCTGCTCGGAAAATGCCTTGCCGGAAGCAATATGGTAAAGTCCATACTTGTGCTCTTCACAGGCGATCAATTTATAAATGCTCTTCACCGCATCTCCCATATAGGTAAGACCGTACTTATGATTTCTCCGATAAGAAATCGTGCCGCTTTGGACCGCATCCAGACATTTTCTCTCGCATATTCCCCAGGCAGCCTCTCTCCGGTCTTGCGGAACATCATACAGTCTGTCAAGACGCAGGATGATGACATCCCTTTTAAGCTGTTTCCGGTAAAAATCACAGCTCTCCTCTGCCTGAAAAAGCATCAGCGAACGGATTCCTCTGGGCTCCGGCTCAACACTTTCTTTCACCGGAATCAAATACGAATTGCCGTATACCTCCACGGACGATAAGAAAATCAGCCGTCCCTTCTCCAGTACCGCCCAGGAAAGCAGGATGTTCTGCAGTCCCGCTGCGTACTGAATCGCTTCCCGCCTCAGATCGTCCCCCGGCAGATTTCCGTCAAACGCCCCAAGAAGGATCGTCACATCCGGATTCACACTCCGGAATACCTCTTCCACGGAAGCACTGTCATAAGGGAAATCATACCGTTCAAACGCATATTCATAACGTTCGGCCGGATTCCTGTTTCCCGATAGCACGTAGATCTTGTGTCCTTCTTTATATAATTTTAATGAAAGTTTTCTCATCATAGGCGATATGCCGCCTACAAGCATGATATCCATATCTTACTCCATTTTATGTTTCCATTCTCTTTAGTTATAGCCGTAATTAATTGCAAAATTATATAAGCGATAAACATTCTGCTCGATGTAGTAGCAGACAAAATTATCATTTTCAAAATAGACCTTCATCTCGTTCGGATATAATTCCATAAATCTCTGCGCCCAGTAATACATTCTGGACATGGTGATGGAACGCCGCGGTCCATTGTAGGCAGCCAGTCCGCTGTTATCCGGGAGTGCCTGCTCTGCCTGTTCCTCCGATACCTCCGGAATCTCTCCGCCATAACCATTCGCATAGTTAAGCGGCTTCTTCTCAATATAGAAATAGACCTTTTCAGTCGGGATCGTCACTTCCTTCGTACGATTCCAGTACTCCATATCCTCCAGAAATTCGATGGTTTCTGTGTGTCGTCCGTATTCTTCTATCATACGAAGTTCATCATTGGCAGACACGATGGTCCACGTATCGTTCTGTCCTTCGTTGTCTTTCAAAATATTGGTCGTGCAGAGGATTGCCTCATTCATTTCCAGCCCCCCTCCGCCAAAAGATCCCCGGATCCAGTCATACTTCGTACTAACTACGATCACCATAGATGCGATCACAAAACCGGCTGCCTGCTGCAGCTTCACAAGCCGCGCCAGCAGGAGAATATTGACTGCGCCATCCAGTGTCATGATGATAAGAACCGGTATCAGATAGGCAAAATAAATACATGCCCGATACGGCTCCATCAGCATCGGCCAGCCAAGCGCGCCACTGACAAGCAGAAGTCCCAGAAATATTTCCGCTGACACCATCGCAAAGATACCGGATCCCCGCATCGGCTCGATCAGATATCTCTGAATCACCCCGATCACGAGTGCAATACCGATTCCATACAGCACATAATTCATATTTTCCAGAGAAAATGCATTATTCTTGCATCCCCACAAAATGGTTTCTCTGTATCTCCATCCAACCCACAATACAGCCGCAAAAATGAGCAGGCTCCGCACCTGGGACAACAATTTCAGAAACAGGGAATACTCCTGCACTTCTTTATTTTCAAACGAGATCTTTCCGCTTTTTATTCCCCGTACGATCAGCACGATTCCGCCAACCGTGATCAGCACCACGCCGATACAGATGATCCGGAAAATCAAAACCGTATAGTCGCGAAGTCCGATGACATTCATCGCCCAGTACATCGAGCCCTGTAAGGATTTCCCGGTAAGAAATGCCACCGCCATCGGCAGAAACGCCATCAGAAAGCTGAGAACTCCCGACAGCATAATTCTCCAGAAATACTCCTTTCTCCAGAACCAGTATCCATAACCGACCGCAACGCCGATACAGATGATTCCCGCGATGATCGTGTCATAAAAATGTGAAGACAGCGTCATCGAGAAACTCATGGCAAATCCAAGCAAATGCCAGGAGGATGTACAGCGGATGCAGTTGATCCCCGCATCCAGCTCCTCTTTTCTCGTCTTGAAGAATTCCATAACGAAGAAGATAGGCGGAAGAATGTACAGCATTCCATACTCCTGGGGGAGCGTCGCCCCGTATCGGGAATAAGCGATCCCCACAAAATATCTCGAGCCGACGAACAGCATCACTCCCAGATACGGGAGAAATCTCGTCTTACAATGCCCTTTCAAAAACACAAGGATCATCACTGCGATCATACTATACTGAACCAGCCAGAACAGACGCAGCGTTACGTACACCGGAATCCCCAGCATCGTAGCCAGGTAATACAGCATGCAGTGCATCCCCATCGGATAAATACCTGCAACGTAAATATTATTTTCAATCAATCCATTGATCCAGTAGTTGTGTACCGGAATGTCCGAAGCTCCATATCCCCAGTTATGCAGAATCCCCGGCCCGCAGACTTTCCACACCAGCAAACCGAAGATCACAAGAAAGGGAACGTCCAGAATATTCTCCTTCACCAGACGCCATAGATTGCGAACGGCCGCTCTCAAAGGCACTTTGAGCTCATTCCACCGATTCCTTACAAAACTCTTAAAGCCAAGCTCCCGCAGAATATAATGCCTGCACTCATCCAGTACTTTCCTGACATAAGAGATAACCGGCACATTATAAAGCTTCACAAACAGCAAAAACGCCGGAACAAACGTAAACAAAAAAAGCGTGGCCCGGTAAGAAATATGGAGCAGTTCCAGAACCTGCACCAGATTGATCACATAGAAATTGCCGATGGTGAAATAGATCAGGAAACGCACTGCCGCCGGGAATCTCCTGGCTTTGCGGTAAAAAACAAGAGCTGGAAGTCCTACCGTAAAACCAATATATCCGACGAATAATTGTGTGAACTGAATGACATTTAATGTCTCCATCGACATCGGCAGCTTCCTCCTCTCCTGTATATCTTAACTTCTTATCTTACTACTTATCCTAACCACTTACCTTAGCCATTTCTTCTCCAGACCGCTTAATCGCAAAAATGCCAGACAGCATCTTCGGATCAGCAGATTCCGGTTCCAGATTATCTTATAGATCCGGTACCACCAGGTGTTATCATCTACATAATGACCATTTTTTAAAAATCCCTGCATGACAGCAAGGATCTGTTCTTTCTGTATCTCTTCCTCGAGCCTCCACTGATGATCTCCACACACCAGAAATGTGTCTTCTTCTATTTTTCTCATAATTCTGTGCAGAATATATGCGCCATTCTTTCTCCGGTAGAGAACAACGTCCCCCTCCTGTAATGGCTTTCCTTCTATTCGAATGACCTGTACCATGCACTTTCCCTCCTGCAGAATCGGCAACATACTGTTGCCTACAGTCGGCACGACTGCATATCCAAGTTCTTCTAAACACTGCTTCAAATTCCCTGTCTCTTTCATCGTATTAATATGTGGCAGGCATCCAGCTCCGACAGGAACGCATCCAGATCTGCTGCCACCTGCTCCGGTTTCATCTCATATTCCAGTGCAAGTCCCTCGATCAGGCGCTCTCTATTCGTATCCTGCTGCAGCATCCTGCAGACAAATTCCCCGGAATGATTCAAAACGATCATTCCCTTGAAGTCCGTTTCATTGTCAGATAACGGCACAAGTACCACATTGCCGTGTACCCTTCTTAATATATGATCCTCTATCAGACGCATAGCTTTCCCTTCTCAGTAAATTCTTTTCTGCTCTGCTATTCAATCGTAGTGTTGGTTCCCTTCATGAATTTATTCAAAGCGTTTGCTGCGTATTCAGCAGTCGGATCCGGATCCGTTGTCGTACCTCCCCCTCCAATGTCTCCGCTTGCTGTCAATATCTGATCGTTATCGTCAAATTGATAAATCTTCAGTCTGGGTGGTTCATATGGTTTTTTTGCCTTATTCATCAAAATCACTTTCCTTTCATTACCTGATACGCTAGTTCTGCCGCTTCCATCCCCCGTGTACAGGTCATCTCATATATATTGATCCGTGTCACGATTTGTTCCATCATATCGAGCAAACGGTTCATTCCATCGTTACTCTTCGGACGGTAGGTGTTATTCAGCAATAACGCCAGTGCCGTATCCTCCGTAACCGGCCAAATCCGGTTCTCATCTCCCTGCTTCAGAAAGCAGATTCCCTTAAGCGGAACTCCCCGATTCACCTGCAGATTGGTCTTTCCGGCAAATGGGGTGCCCCATGCGGTGATCCGGTCTTCTTCCGGCCAGATCACGGGTTTATCATCATTTAAAATGTAGCTCTGTGGAAATCGTTCTCTCCACAACTCCGTGTGTGTCGATTTGCCGGTGCCGGACGGACCGGAAAACAGATACGCTTCTCCCTCATAAACTACTGCCGAAGCATGGAGGAAAAATCGTCCGTACGGTATGATTCCCCGGCAAAATGCTGCACTGCAGCAAATGTATTCCCTCTCATTTTCTGAGGGCCTGTCCATCACCACACGCGCTTCGTCGTATGGATCCGGTTTTACTGTCATGATAGGGACACCTGATGATCTATAAGATTCACTCTGGTGCATAAGACGTCCGTATTTTGGAAACATCTCTAATTTTAGTCCGGCAATCTCATAGATCATGTTCTGGTTTTCCCTTCTTTCCTGATAAATGATTTGTTATGTCTGCTCCCACTTTATTTTGAATAATGGGATTTGCCTCTATACTCTCCCGAGGAGGTATTGACCACGCCATTGTCATTAGTTACTTTGGTTCCGGATGTGCCGTTGACTGTAATCGTGGCTGTCGCTCCCGGAGCGTAGAGGTTGTCGATGATGAAGCCATATGTTGTATTCGCCTGTAGTCCGGATGCATCCCAGTAATAAGTAAGCGTTGTTGCTCCGCTGATCTGCTGGATGCTTCCTTTGTTGTATACAACACCGGCACTGTCAGTCAGGATGGACGTGCCATTGCCAGTAAATTTCCCGGTGCCTCCTACTTTTACATAGGCAGAGGCTGGGACAGTTACGGTAATCTGGATGGTACTCACATCCGTCATGGTATTAAGAGAGTACTTGAAACCAGTCGCGATTGTATTGCCGAATTTGCTGTCAAGTCCATAATCATTTGTATTCTTTCCGGTTCCGGCATCTCTGCCATCGAATGCAGATGGAATCTGCGTTCCTGCACTTTCGGCAATGAAAGAGAGATATACTTTATTTTCAACAGTCGGATTATACACAATCTCAAATCTTGCATAGTATGTAACACCATTAGTTGCCGATATCGTTGTAGTCGAATATGTGGCATTCGTACTTAACTGCTTCCCATCTTTATCATACCATCCAAGGAATTTATATCCGGAATTTGCTGTTGCTTTGGAACTTGCCGCCGCTCCATCCACATCCGTCACAGATGCTACCGAAACCTTGCCTCCAACGTTATCCGTCTTGAAACTTCCATTGGCTTGCTTTGTCTGCGCGACAAATTTGACGGTATATACGGTCTCAAATCTGGCATAATATGTGGCATCACCTGTTGTAGTATAACTGATTGTTGCGCCATCATTAATAAGCATAGTATCTGCAACCTTGTTGCCAGTCGAGTCATACCACCCCACAAATTTATAACCGGTTCCTGCCGTTGCCGTGGAACTGATCGGCATTCCAACCGCATCGGTATAAGTATAACGTCCAAGCGTTCCGATTTTATCATCTGTCGTATCTTCCCAGGTATCTCCATTTTTCACCTGGCGGATATAGGTCTGCGTCACACTGCCTGAAAATCTGGCATAGTATGTATTGACACTTTCCTTGGTTTCCACATAGGTGTAGGTAGTATTTGTTGTAATCAAATTTCCCTTTGCGTCATACCATCCCTCAAATGTAAAACCATCTTCTGCAGTTGCTGTGGCTGTTATCGTCTCATCTGTTTCAGCATGGTAGGATTTGCCGCCATTCGCATTATATGCAGCATTATAATTCGTATCGGATGTATCTGTCACACTGGTAATTTCGACGGTGCCGCCGTTGGCAGAATCCGTATAGTTAGTGCCGCTGCCCACCTGTGGAATAAACGCCTGACGCCAACGCCACTGTGCTACCATGGTGAGACCTTTATGGTCATTTGCATACGCCCTTTCTTCCCCGTTATCTTTCCAAGTCACACCATCAATCTCATTACCCGTTTTATTAATTGTTTTCGTCAATGACACGTTCCCATTATAAATGTTAAAATGTTGTGCTGCTGTCTCTTCTGTCGCTCCTTTGACAGAGTAATTACATGCTATGGTATGTACGGCTGGAAGTATTAACTTGCCTAACTGATCCTCATTTACATGTGTTTCTTTTTCGCCAGTTTTTTCCAGTTTATCACCGGTCAGTAACCAGCCCATAAATTTCCAGCCGTCATTCTGACCTTCCGCCGCGTGGGATACATACGGGGAAATAAACGACTCCTTCGGCGTGGCACCAGTCGTCGCATCCACTCCGCCTGTATTTTCTGTAAGCATAGCCGGTTTGAAGCTGTACACATTCGGTGCTTCATTTGTGTTATAGGTTCTTTCCACCACGTAATCCTCACCGCCATTAGGGTCATAGGTGACGGTAGGATTTTTGATGAAGACAAAGTGTAAATCCGTTGCCGAAGTAACGTTATCCAGATAATAAGTATAAATGATATCGCCAGCGTCATTCGTTGATTTGATCCATTTTCCCTTTTTCTGTTCATCAGTCAGGCTGCCGGTATCTTCGATTTCTTTTCCTGCCAGTTGCAAAAATTCAGTCTTCGGATTTCCATTTTCATCCTGTTTTGTATAATAGACACCCACAAACTCGCATCCGGCATCAGCATCAGCTTTCTTTACAATAGCCTGGATTTTCAGTGGCTCGCCATCCGTCACATATGTGGTCAACTTGTTATCTACGGTAACCGTATGACCGCTGTTCGCTGTCCCCCCGCCCGCGGTCGTTCCGTCGCTGCCGCCGACCACGGCGCTGCCGTGGGTGGTTGAGCTTCCTGACAACGGATGGTAAAGCTGGAAATTGATATTATCAAGGAAGTTTCCATATGTCTTTGCTTTATCAGCAGTGGTCGCAGGCTGATCAAAGCCAACGGAAACAAAGGCAAAGAGGGTCTCCGTCTGACCAGCCGGCACGGTATAGAGATAATACTTACTCAGATCCACCGTTGTACTGCCGGATCCATTATCACTCCCCGCGGAGCCTTCCGCGTTGGAGCCATAGGAGTTCCATGGATTTGTACCACTTGTTGCCCTGCTGGACGCCATGATCCAGATATGCCATTCTTCCGTATAAATCGTACTCGGAGTCAGACTGAACGCATTATTACCCGCATTGTCTTTAAAGGTACCATTTGCAGCAAACTTTTTGCTATATACAGTAAGTCGTTCCCCTAATCCGGCACTGGTCTTAACAGATGTTTTTCCCTGAGCAATCAGCCAGTCCACCATCTGCATCAGCTGATCTCGTCCTGCTTTGCTTGGTTTTGAGGGAGCCACGCTCTGCTTCGGTCCAATCACCAACGCCATAGTATCCGTACCATTACGAGCGCCATGATCTAGCCCCCATTCGTAAACGCTGGAGGGGGTGGTCTTGACATTCTGGTAAAGGGTACTTTCTTCATCCGCGTTCAGCTCTGCAGCGTAGTCCCCTTTCGACGGCTTTACAGTTACATTCGGAATGTATACGCTTTTATTTTCTCTTAACAGTTCAATGACTTTAGGACTATAGGCCGTGGTATTCCATGAGGGCACATCACTTTGATTAAGTTGCAGGTAGCTATTCGTCCACGTCTGCCCCTCTTCAAAACTACCATTCTGCAGCTTTCTATTATTATCTTTTGTACTATTCGTTGAACTCTCCGCACCAAACACCAATACCGCCGCCACTCCCAGAATCAATCCGATCCGAAGCAGCGTCCCCGGTATGCTGGCCGACCACCTTTTCACCTGTTTCTTCTTATTATCTGCCATCTATAATCCCACCTTGCATTAACATCCGTACTCCAAATGTCCTGAAACCATATTTTTCTTGTCTGCATTCTAACACAATCCCCATTACAAACCTATTACAAATCCCTCGTTTATAACGAATCAAGTGCAAAATTTCTATACAGAAGTAAACAAAATAAAGCTATTATCCAGATTACATCTTACTACACTCGTAAATTTATTTCAATATGCAACACAATATAACTTATTTCCACAGCAGTGCGCACGTTTCCTCTGCCCAACTGTACTGGGTCATATACTCACCGCGGAATTCCGGTTTTCCGGTTTGCAGAAAGCTGTAGTAATCGCAGTCAATCCTCTCCTTATCCAGAGAGTAATAATAGCCATTCTGTTGTAAGATTTCTTCTGCATGGACCGCTTCCAGTGCATTTCGCAAATCATAGAACAGCTGGTGTAAATAGTTCATACTTTTTTCATCATCGTCGCTCTCCGGCCACATGATGGCACAGATCTGTTTTGCCGTCATCTCTGCCCCTTTTCGGTCCACCAGCACTGCAAGCAGTTCTTTCGACCTGGAACGTTTAAAGCGTAATGCCTCGCCCCGGAACAAAACTTCAAAGTAACCAAAGCATTTCACGGTCAAAAGCTTTTCTTTTGTTTTCGCTCCTTTGATATGATCAATTTCTCTCTGTACATCTTCCGCAGTGACAGGCTTCAACAGATAACCGGATACATGAAGTCGAAAGGCATCTACTGCATATTGGGAAAATCCGGTGCAAAAGATGATTTTGCAGTTTGGCCGTATCTCTGTAATGCTTTCTGCAAGGGCAAGACCGCCCATGCCGCGCATACTGATATCAAGAAATGCAATATCCACCGAATGATTCCTGCTCCACTCCAGCGCAGCCGAGCAAGTGGAAAATTCCTCCACCGAAGTGATATCCGGTGACGCCAGAACCGACTTCGTCAAAGCCGTCAGCATAGGTCTCTCATCATCTACCGTTATCGCAATCATTTATCTTCATCCTCCTTTGGTATCCTGATCAAAGCTGTGGTTCCTTTTCCCGGTGCACTGTCTATCATCAATGTACCATTACACATGGCTTCCAGACGGCCACGGATATTCCGGATCCCGATATGCTTTGTCTCATCGCGAAGCACGGACGGATCAAAGCCCACGCCATCGTCGACTACGCTGACACAATAATACCTGTCCGTCTCGAAGGTGCGGATCGTCACCGTACCTCCGGATTCCAACTTCATCAGTCCATGTTTGATGGCATTTTCCACCAGAGGCTGAATGGTCAGGGCCGGCAACAGGAACTCACTGGAATGCAGATCAAATTGAATCGTCATATCCGGGAATCGAGTCTGTTCGATATCCGCATAGTGCCGTACATGCTCCAGTTCCCTGGAAATTCCGATAAGCGCCGCATTATCAATCTGACTGAAATTCCCACGAAGATACAAACTGAAATCGTGGACCAGCTTCGATGCCCTCTCCGGCTGTTCCAGGCAGAGCTGTTCAATCGTTCCCAGTGTATTATAGATAAAATGGGGCTGGATCTGGCTGATCATAGTAGCAATCCGGCTTTCACCAAGCTGACGTTCTTTTTCCGCCAGTTCCTTCTTCTTTTCTGCCAGCTGCCTGGTCAGTTCCCCCTGAAACAGCATATACAGCGCAATCAGTGACATGGTGGTTGCCATACATTTGGGCGTGGTATCCCAGAACAGCTGAAGCGGCATCGCTGCCAGTGGGAAAATGCTGAAAGTCAGAAGGATGAACGTGCCTCTGCGTGTCAATGTCTTCCGATACTTTAAGACATAGATTATTTGCGTAAAAATGATACTCAAATCAAAGAGATTGACAATCATGTAAAGATCTGTATATGTAAATGTTCCTGTGGCATCGATATAGAATAATGTACCGTTATAGACGGACATAATGTTCAGCACCGCAGAGACGGCACATGATACAGCAATTGCATGTGCAAATTTCCAGGAAACCTTCTTTTTTTCCCGAAGAAAGCTTACCAGACAGTATGCAAAACAGATCAGCACCAGATAGCCGCATCCGCAGGAAAGTACAAATCCGGTTTTCAACAGAACCACTCTGCCCGGCACACCGTCTGTCAGCCAGATGAGCACTTCACCTGTCAGCATAAAGATATTCGCAAACATAAGTCGAATAAAATTCTGCATAAATGGTTTGTTACGTCCCTCATCCGTGAGCGCACCGCCCAGGAGAAAAATATTGATCAATATGGCAAAACAAAGTAAACCCACATTCAATTCTATCATTTCATTTAGCATACTTATCATAAACCACTCTTACGTCTTTCTGTTCCCGTCTTTCTGTTCCCGTCTTCAGATCAACTTTAAATCCGCCGCTCCGCAGATCAGCTGAACAGCCCGGTTAATGCATCGGTCTCCACCAGCATTTTCCGGTGCCTCATTCATAACGACACCTGCCCACTCTGCCAGCATTGACACCACTATCATGACAAATATCGCCATTTTGTTGCTTTTTTATACATTTAGAGTGTACCATTTTGTCCATATTTGTTCAAGCAATTATAATATTATCTTTTTATAACTGTTCAGAGCCAAGCACTTTTTTGTACATATCTATTTGGCGGATACGCCACACTGAGGAAACACGAGGTGTTTTCGAGGTTGGCTCTGAACAGTTACATCTTTTTTATTTAATCTATTCTTGACAATCCTTTTACATGTCTTTATACTGAATCTTGTAAATTGATCCGGGGAGCTTGTGCGCCAGGCTGAGAGGAAGTTCAGAACTTCGACCCGCATACCTGATTTGGATAATGCCAACGTAGGAACAAACGCAAAAGAGCTAAGATCGCGGGAGAAGCCTATGGCATCTCCCGTTTTTTCATGCAATCATTCAAACCGGCAATTTACATTTTACAAATATATACAGGGAACAATTGAGATTGAACCAGCATTATGAGTTCATGAAGGGGTGCACCACCACGGGTACATTTCTTTGTGGACTTCTTTTTTTGCAGAAATGACCTTGATTGTTCAGAAAGGAGGATCGCATTCATGATTCATATCACAGTCAACGGTTCTAAAGTAGAACTCGAAAATCCGGTCACGGTCACGGAATTCTTAACATCGCGCAATTACACGCTGACCCGGATCGCAGTGGAATTAAACGGCGCTATTCTTCCTAAATCCGCCTATTCTGCCACAACACTTACGGAAGCGGATACCATGGAAGTTGTAACTTTTGTAGGAGGAGGCTAGATCATTATGAGAGACACGATTGTATCGAAAGAAGACATCCATGAGGCTTTAGTAATACGCCATTCTGAAGAAGTGCAGAAGCGCCTTGAGGCGGGCCGCGTTGCCATCGCAGGGCTCGGCGGTCTGGGTTCCAATGTGGCATTTGCCCTGACGCGTATCGGTGTCGGGCATCTTCATCTCGTCGATTTTGACGTTGTGGACCTGACCAACTTAAACCGACAGCAATATTTTCTGGAGCATGTCGGAATGCCGAAAACAGAGGCTTTGAAATCCGAGCTTCTGCGCATCAATCCTTATCTTGATATCGTAACCGATCAGGTACGTGTGACCGAAGAAAATATTGAGATACTTTTTAATAATGAAGACATTATCTGCGAAGCATTTGATGTGCCGGAATGCAAGGCCATGCTGGTAAATGGCGTTCTGGAGCATTTTCCGGAGAAAAAACTGGTATCGGCTTCCGGAATGGCGGGGTTTGAGAGCAGTAATCTGATCCATACCCGGCGGGTCCTGCCAAACTTCTATCTCTGCGGAGATGAGGTCACCGAGCCTGCCTACGCGAGGGGGTTAATGGCTCCCCGGGTTGCAATCTGCGCGGCCCATGAAGCAAATATGATCACGCGCCTGTTACTTGGCGAAGAATGTGTATAAGAAGAAGCAAAACAGAAAGAAGGAAACCTTATGAGTAAGACAAATGACAAATTTATCCTCGGAGGACATGAATTCACCTCCCGTTTTATCCTCGGCTCCGGCAAATTTTCGCTGGACCTTGTAAAAGCATGTATCGAGAAGGCGGATGCTCAGATCATTACGCTTGCGCTGCGCCGTGCAAATGAGGGTGGTCTCGCCAATATTCTGGACTATATCCCGGATACCGTTACCCTCCTTCCGAACACCTCCGGCGCCAGAACTGCGGACGAAGCAGTCCGGATCGCCCGCCTTTCCCGCGAAGTGTGCGGAAGTGATTTTGTTAAAATTGAAGTGGTACATGACTCCAAATATCTACTGCCGGACAATTATGAGACTATCAAGGCGACAGAGATTCTCGCAAAAGAAGGTTTTGTCGTAATGCCGTATATGTATCCGGATCTGAATGCCGCACGTGATCTTGCAAATGCAGGTGCTGCCTGCATCATGCCGCTTGGTTCTCCGATCGGCTCCAACAAGGGTCTTTGTACCAGAGAATTTATTCAGATCCTGATCAACGAAATCGATCTTCCGATCATTGTCGATGCCGGAATCGGCCGTCCTTCCCAGGCCTGCGAAGCGATGGAAATGGGTGCTGCTGCCGTCATGGCAAATACCGCAATCGCTACTGCAGGTGATATACCGGCTATGGCTGAGGCCTTTAAGAAGGCAATCGAAGCGGGCCGAAGCGCTTATCTTTCCGGCATGGGAAGAACACTCGACAAAGGTGCCAGCGCATCTTCACCGCTGACCGGGTATCTTCAGGATTAGGAGGTGCGATTTATGAGTCAGGATACCATAACAGAGAATTCTTCCAAGGAGCACTGGAACGAGAGTATCGTAAATGAAGTGATTCTGGAGGATTTAAAGCAAAACCGAATCGACCACATGACGTATCTGCCGGGAATGGAGGATCCGCATTCCGATATCATGGACAAAGTCATTGATGCCATGAACCATTATGATTACGAGAAATATACGGAAGCTGACGTGCGCCGCGCCCTTGCCCATGACAACCGGACTCCGGAGGATTTCGCAGCGCTTCTTTCTCCTGCCGCCCTCCCGCTCCTTGAGGAGATCGCGCAGGAGGCACGACGGGAGACACGGAAGCATTTCGGCAACAGTGTTTACATGTTCACACCGCTCTATATTGCCAATTACTGTGAAAATTATTGTATTTACTGCGGTTTTAATTGCCATAACAAGATCAATCGTGCTATGCTTAACCCGGAACAGATTGAAAAAGAGATGCAGGCCATCGCTGAAACCGGACTTCAGGAGATTCTGATCCTGACCGGTGAAAGCCGTGCCAAATCCGATGTAAAATACATTGGTGAGGCCTGCAAGATCGCCCGGAAATATTTCCGGGTTATTGGCCTTGAGGTGTATCCGATGAACTCGGACGAATATGCTTATCTCCACGAATGCGGAGCCGACTACGTAACCGTTTTCCAGGAGACCTATAACTCCGATAAATATGAGACGCTGCATCTGGCGGGACACAAACGTATTTTCCCGTATCGTCTGAACGCACAGGAACGTGCTCTGATGGGCGGAATGCGTGGTGTCGGCTTCGGTGCTCTTCTGGGACTGGATGATTTCCGCAAAGATGCATTTGCCACAGGCTATCACGCCTACCTGCTTCAGCGGAAATACCCACACGCCGAGATCGCATTTTCCTGCCCCCGGCTCCGCCCGATCATCAACAATGACCGGATCAATCCGATGGATGTTCACGAGCCCCAGCTTCTTCAGGTTGTGTGCGCTTACCGTTTGTTCATGCCATTTGCCAGCATCACAGTCTCCACTCGTGAGTGCGCAAGAGTGCGTGATAATATGGTAAATATTGCCGCAACGAAGATCTCCGCCGGCGTCAGCACCGGTATCGGGGAACATGCGGATGATATTGAAGAAAAAGGCGATGACCAGTTCGAAATCTCCGATGACCGTTCTGTCAAAGAAGTTTATGACGCGCTTCTGGCGCATGATCTTCAGCCCGTTATGAATGATTATATTTATGTATAGCAATGCATCTGACTCTCCTGGTACGGCGTTTTGCAGGCGCCACACCGGCACCGCCATTTGCAGATTGCCGTACCAGGAAAGGATGATTGATATATGAATGATACGAATAACGATTGCGAACATAATCCATTTCAGAATGTGATCGCCGTTACCAACCGGCACTTAAGTAAACGGCCCTTTTTAGAGCAGATCGAGAGGATCTGCAAATGCCATCCGGAGGCAATCATGCTGCGCGAAAAAGATCTTTCGGCAGACGAGTATAAAAAACTTGCCGCACAGGTTCTGGAAATCTGCAAGGCTTATGATATCCCCTGCATTTTGCACACCTATATTCATGTTGCGAAAGAACTCGGAACGGGAAATATTCATCTGCCGCTTGAACTCTTTCGCAAATTTGCTGTCGAGATAAAAGAAGGGACCCTGCCGTATACATTCTACGAACCTTTCGTAAGTATTGGCACTTCCGTTCATTCGGTAGGTGAAGCAAAAACAGCGGAACGGCTGGGGGCCTCTTATATTACTGCAGGTCATATTTATGCCACCGACTGCAAAAAGGATCTGCCGCCGAGAGGGACGGAGTTTCTTCGCAGTATCTGTCAGGCTGTGAATATTCCGGTCTACGCTATCGGGGGAATTAACCCGGGAACCGGTCAGATTGAAGAAGTGATGAAGTGTGGGGCAATCGGAGGCTGCATTATGTCGGGGATGATGGAAATATAACTTCCATTCTTCCCTTTCAGGATTTCCAATTTTACAGGAATCACATCCTTCAGCATTTCTACATGGGATATGATTCCGACCAGGCCGTTGGCCTTTTGTATTCCCTGAAGGACTTCCAATGCATCGTAAACGGAATGTTGATCCAGCGTTCCGAATCCTTCATCGACAAACATGGCTCCAAGGCGCATGCCGTTGCCCTGGGTCTGTACGATGGTCGAAAGGCCAATTGCAAGGCTGAGTGCGACAAGGAATTTTTCTCCTCCGGACAGGGTCGTCACGCTTCTTCTTCCTCCGCTTAATGCATCCAGTACTTCCAGTTCCAGACCGCCTTTATGGCTGGTTCCTGCGATTTCATTCGTCCGATAGAGGCGGTAGCGCCCGCCATGCACCTGTTTTAAGAGGCGATTGGCCTCTACGGTGACCGAGGAAAGCATCACGCCGAGCACATATCTTTGAAGGCTGATCCCGGATCTTCCCCGGAGACGTCCTGCAAATTCCAGATTCGCATCGACACGGATGCGTTCTGTCTCATATTTTGCTTTCCGTTTGGCGAGGGATTCTTCTATTCGTTTTATGCGCTGAACCTCCTGCTGTGCCAGAATCAATTCTTTGGATCTGTTTTTCTGCTCAGTCTCAGCAATCTGCAGTTCGTATTCCATCTCTTTCAGCTTCGGCCGGATCTTTCCTTCCAGTTTTTCCTGTTGTTTTTGCTCTTCAGTTCTCACATTTTCCAAAGTAGTCCGATAGGAAATCAATGTCTCCCGGCAAGTGTTCTTTTCCTTTGTCTGCATCAGGCTGCGAATAAATTCTTCCTCATCTGCAAATCCATGCTCTGATAATGCCTGCTTCCATATCGTTTGCTGTTCTTCAAATCGCAGTTTTCCCTCTTTGGATGCTTCTTGTGCTTTTGCGAGCTGCACGTTCGCTGCAGTCACTTCTCCCTGAACTGCTGTCAGCAACTGCTGGATCTGTTTCTCTTCTTCCCGGAAAGAAAGAATCCATGTTTCTGATGTTTTACGCTCCTTCAAAAGCTGCATCGCATTTTCGATACCGCTAATTTTCTGCCCCAGAAGTTCTTCATAGGCAGTTTGAAGGGCAATCATATTCTGCTCAGCTTTTCCGGCCTCCTGCTGTAAATTCTGGTATACCGCTTCCGCGTTCCTGCGAAGTTCTGCATTCCTGCTGACTGCTTTGGTGCATGCGTTGAGCTTGTTATTCAGGGTATCCAATTCCTTTTCTGTCACCTTCTTCTGGCTCAGTCTCGCCGGCTTCGGATGTTCCCTGCTTCCGCACACCGGGCAGGGCTCTCCAGGTATCAGCTTCTCAGCCAGCGTACCACTGATTCCGTCCAGATACTGTTTCTGAGCAGCGGTATATGCATCCATACACTTTTGCTGACTTTCCATCGCTTCCATCCAAACAACATTGGCCTGTTCAAAAGACTGTTTCTTGTCCGCAAGCTTTTTCTTCAGCAGGTTCCATTCTTTTTCAGCGTTTTCTGCCATGCCTTTCTTCTGTTCCAAAGATTCATACAGACCCTCTGCACGCTCCAACAATGCAAGACGTTTGGTTTCCCGATCGTATGTCACCCGCATTTCTTCATGCTTATTCTGCTTGTTCTGTATTCCCTGCAGTCTGCATTCAGCCGCAATTTTTTCTTCTTCTGCGGACTTCTGGGCATTCTTTCGCCGGGCATATTCCTCTTTGGCTCTGACCGTCTCTGCATATAAAGGCTGGATCTGATCCGCTATATCCGATTTGGCAAGCCTTTGCGCGGTCGCTTCCATCTTTCCCGCTTTTGCTTTCAGCTGCTCCATTTTTATCTGCCATTTTTCCAGAACTTCAAATTCCGCATTCAGTAGTACTGCCTGCTCATAACGCCTTTTCTTTTCTGCCATTTCTTTTTCCACACGTTCGGCAAGACTTTGCAGACGGATCAGTTCCTGCTCTTTTTGGGCTGCCAGGATCTGCAGTTCTTCCACATTTTCACAGGAATAGTCTTTCAGGCGGCTTTGGATATCTGCTCTTTCACGGATGAGCTTTTGGTCTTCTTCCGTAATTCTCCGATAAATCTCCTCCGCGATCTTTTGCCATTTGTCCGCCCCAAACAGACTGACGAGGATGCTTTCTTTTTCTGCCGAATCCGAAACCAGAAATCGCTCAAACTGTCCCTGCGGAAGGATCACGACCTGTCGGAACTGCTCATCGTTTAAGCCGATGATTTCTTCTGCCTTGGCGCTCACGTTCTGCTTTTTAGGATTTGCAAATATCGGAACATAATTTCCATCCTCCAGAACCATACAATTGTGATAATCCTTCAGATTCTTTCTCCCATAACGCAAAGAACGTGTGAATTTATATCTCTTTTGACCGGCATCAAATACAAATTCCACCATTGTCTCATCTTCTTTTTCCGCCAGTTTGCAGCGCATCACGCTCATATCCCCCCGCAGTCCGCCGCTGGATTTACCATAAAGTGCATAACAGATAGCGTCCAGAATCGTCGTTTTCCCGGCGCCCGTCTCACCGCAGATCAGAAAGAGCCCACTCTTTTCGAGTGCCTCAAAATCAATAAACTGTTCTTCCATATAAGGACCAAAACAGCGAAATCTAAGCGATACAGGTCTCATGATAATTCACCTTCTTTCTCACACCATTCCAGTACTTCCTTAAAAAGTGAAAGCTGTTCTTCATTTGGAAGGGCTCCGCCATTTTCCCCGCAAAATCTCATCATGATATCCACTTCGTCCAGCGACTGAAGTTCTCCTACCGTCAATGCCGTCTGACCGTCCCCTTCTTCCAATGCTTTCCCGTAAAGCTCCAATAAATAAGGAAACTTCTGCTGCAATGCGGACAACAGTTCCAGACCGGCATACCGGTCACTTACATAGAGCCTCAGATAATCCTCTGACAGATCTTCCCTTTCTATGATTTCTTCATAGGTCCCCCGCACAGTTTTACGGTCATGCAGCATCTGAATCGGTATGGTTCGAATCTCGGAAGATTCGGTATCGATGAGCACGACTCCTTTTTGCTGGCCCTCTTCATTTCCAAAGGAATACTTTACCGGGCTTCCCGAATAACAGATATGCTCGTCGATCATCTGCGGCTTGTGAATATGCCCGAGCGCAACATAATCGAAGCCTTCGAATACATCTTTGGAAACAGCCGATGCCTGTCCGACTCTCGCCGACCGGTCCGATTCGGAAAGCTCTGCACTTACGATCAGCGCATGTGCCACCACAATATTGAAACGAGACGGATCCATCTCTTCCCGGATATGGTCGCAGACGACTTTCATTGCTTTCTCCTGAGAAGTAATCTCTGTACTTTTCTCAGGGAACAAGGCGATGACCTCCTCGCGGTTAAAAAAGGGCAGCGGGTAAATCGCTGTATTCCCGGCAAGGATCGGTGTGATCTCTCGGGGCAGGCGGCCCGACACATAAAGTCCCGCTCCTTTAAGCAGCTCACTGCATGCTGCGAGCCGCTCTGCACCATCGTGATTTCCTGCGATCACGACCATCTTTTTCCCCATATCCGCACAGATTCTGGTTGTTGCCTCATTATAAACAGAGATTGCTTCCGCATTGGAAACACTGCTGTCATACACATCTCCCGCAAGCAGAAGGATATCTGCCTGTTCTTCTTCTATGATGCTATATAATTGTTCCAAGAAGAAACGCTGGTCACCTGCCAGCGTTCCGGTTCCGACCGACATTCCAAGATGCCAGTCCGAAGTATGCAATATTCTCATGAATTTTCAGCTCCTTATCTCAAATCCAGATATCCACTCTCAGGAAGATATACATCCAGAAAATTCTTTACTGGATATCCTCATCATTAAAAGGATCCCCGCATTCCGG
Organism: Bariatricus sp. HCP28S3_A7; assembly: GCF_052066375.1. Taxonomy (NCBI): domain Bacteria; kingdom Bacillati; phylum Bacillota; class Clostridia; order Lachnospirales; family Lachnospiraceae; genus Bariatricus; species Bariatricus sp. HCP28S3_A7. The sequence continues at coordinate 4,817 of NZ_JBQHSG010000018.1, read as the reverse complement.
ACAGAAGCGTGGCGGATTTGCCGGGTCATCCGGTTCCCATCCGCATTTATCGCAGCGGTAGAGCGGGATGCCTGCCGGTTTTTTCGCTCCGCATTCTGTACAGAATTTTCCTTTGTTCACCGTTCCACAAGAGCAGGTCCATCCGTCATCGGCCGGTTTTGGCGATCCACATTCCGGACAGAATTTTCCGTTTACTGTTGCGCCGCATTTACATTTCCATGATCCAACAGGCGCTGGTTCCGGCTTCTTTTTCCCGCATTCCGGGCAGAATTTGCCTTTTACAACTGCGCCGCAGCTGCATTTCCACGTGTCGGTCGCAGCTGCCTGTTGCTGTGCTGCCTGCTGCTTTGCCGCTGCCTGACGGTTTGCCTCCTGCTGTGCCGCCTGCTGCTGAACTCCGGCATTGTAGAAATTCTGCGCGGCTTGGAATCCTCCTGTACCGCCGCCTGCATTCATTGCCATTCCCATACCGAAGAATCCGTTCATGGAGCCGTTCGGATTGGATGCGGCATTTTCCATTGTAGCTGCAGTTGCATCTGTCATGCGCCCTGCCATCATAAATGGATTGCTTCCCATAGAAGCGGCGTCTTCCATCTGATTGATCTTCTTCATATCCTCTTCCGTCAGCGTGATCGGATTGAGGGCAATTCGCTGGATCGTAATACCTCTGCGTTCTGACCATTCATTCCGCAACGTATTGTTCATCGCGTCTTTCAGTTCATTTGCATGCGCAGGAATCTGAGCCGGACGAAGCTGCAGCTCAGAAAGTGCTGCAAAAGCAGGCTGCAGAGCATCGATAAACTCGGTCTTCAGCTGTCCTTCAATCTCATCTTTTGTAAATTCCTGTTCTACGTTTCCACAGACCTCTGAATAGAATAGGATCGGGTTTGTAATCTTATAAGAATAAACACCGTTGCATCTGACCTGAACCGTTCTGCGGATACCGATTTCTTTATTTACCACGTCAAACATAAACGGATTCGGTGTTCCGAATTTGTTATCCATAATCTCTTTGGTGTTAAAGTAATATACTCGCTGATCCTTTCCGGCGTCCCCGCCATATGCAAAACGTTTTCCGATATTCAGGAATGCCTGCTTGATGCCGTCTCCCAGATCCCCCGTAAAAATACTTGGCTCTGACGAAGTATTATAAGTGTACTCTCCCGGTTCTGCGCAGAATTCTACGATTTTCCCCTGATCCACGATGATCATGCACTGCCCGTTCGCCACAGCGATTCCGGAACCATTGGTGATTACATTATCGTTCCCCCTTGTGTTGGATGAACGTCCGCTCGTTCTTTTCTTTCCTTTCACAACCAGAACATCATTGGCAAGTGCATCACAGTAGAAAAACTCCAGCCACTGATCTGCCAATGTCCCGCCGATTGCCCCCATTCCTGCTTTAATTAATCCCATAATTGAATTCTCCTTTCACTGCTTGTTAATTATCTTTATGTATTATCCTTTCGCAAGTTCCACTCCTGTAATCACCCACTTAAATGGGTTCTGCACTTCACTGACCGGTGAAATGTGAACGACTGCATACTCCTCAATCTCTCCTTTGAACAACAATGTAATATCTACATTCCGGTCATCGGTCACTTCCATCGACCGAACGACTACTGTAGAGTCATCTACTGTAAAATTGGCTTTCACAATAACAGAATCTTCCGCACTTTCCGGCCAGATGATGCCATCGCTCTCCTTGATATCAGGGTACACTCCCGTTTCCGGAAACATGGCCTCCGCATACTTGTTCAACGTTTCATAATCCAGATAAATATTGCCTTCCGTCTCTTCCGAAAAACCGGACAGCCACATCTGCGCGTTCCCCAATTCCTGATACTCTTCGGAATACAGATCCGTGTAAAATGTCAACCGGAAATCATCATTTTCCGTTTCGTCTGTGTTGTCCACGGAAACGGGCTTATTGTCGCCATCCGTTGCTGTCTCTAAATTTTCAGACCCCGTCTGTTCTTTTTCCGTTTCATTTTCCTTGCACCCTGCACAGCCGACAAGCAGTACCATAATCAAAATCCATGCCAGTATCCGTTTCATCGCATCACCTCCTGAGCATTTTCTATATTACTAATTTACCATGATTTGAGACAAAATAATATAGTGATAAACATTATTTTTCGTTAACTTCTGTAAAATTCATACCATTAAAAAAGGTGCACAATCTGTATTTAATCAAATTGTGCACCTTGTCATATGATAAATTCTATTTTCCCGCTCAGCTCGCCTGCTCTTGCCGGACATTCATAAAATTACGCAGCTTTGTCTGACCGGTCACCGCATCTGCTATATTGACACAGCAATTTCCCATTCTGTCGATATCGTGCAGGATCTGTCCGAACGGTACTGTGAGATTTGCCACGCATTTTCCCTTCCCGACACGGTTCATATGCGCTTTTCTCATCTCAATATCCAGATCCATGACCTTTTCCTTCTTTTTCTGGATTTCTGCACTGCCATCCTCGTTTCCCGTCACCATCATCTCCAGCACATCGGCATACATGTCACCCATAAGGATCAGACTGCTTTCCAGATCTTTTAACGCTTCCTTTGAATACCGCTTTTTCTTACCAAGGCGTTCCATCAGCGCTTCTGCTATATCTCCGCACAATGATCCGAGACGTTCCACATCACTCAAAACATACATCATTCCCGCCGTCTGGGATGTCTGTTCTTCCGTCATAACACCGGCCGCAAAAAGATCCGAGAGATAATCTGTGATATGCTTGCTCAATGTCTGAACATTTTCCACATTCTCAAGCACATGCTGAAGCAGATCTTTTTCTTCTTTTCTGACTGTCTTTGCAAGCTCCTCCAGTACACCGCCTGCAAGCTCGCTGCAGCGGATCACTTCTTTGGTCACCAGTTCCAATGCCGCCGCAGGCTGTGCTGTCAGTTTTTCATCCAGGAAAAGCGGTTCGCCCGGCGCATGCACCATTTTCCTTCCATCCGGCACAAGTGTCATAACTATTTTCACCAGAATTCCGATAAGTGGAATCCAGATAAGCGTCATTACGATATTAAATATAGTGTGCGCATTCGCAATCTGCCTCGCGATCACTTCCACTTCCGGTCCTTTCGGTGAGATCCACTGGACGAACTGCGCATATGGTTTCACAAACCAGATGAATAAACATGCTCCGGACACGTTGAATACACAATGTGCCACTGCGGTTCTCCTGGCATCCTTCGGCTGCCCTACACTTGCCAGAATTGCCGTAATCGTCGTTCCGATATTATCTCCAAGAAGAATCGGGATCGCGCCCGCAAGTCCGAGAATACTCGTCACGCCATCCGGCCCCGCCTGCGATGCAAAATTCTGCAATACCGCAATGGTTGCACTGCTGCTCTGCACAACCAGCGTCATCAAAGTACCTACCAGAACTCCCAGAACCGGAATGTCCGCCACCTTCCCGATCAGATCCGTAAACACCGGGCTGGACGCCAGCGGTTTCATAACGTCACCCATCGTCTCAATTCCAAGGAACAAAAGTCCAAAAGCAAATACCGTCTGTCCGATGTTCTTCACCTTTTCATTTTTCGCAAGAAATGACGCAATGAAGCCTCCAAAAATAAACACATATATGTAGTCACTGATCTTAAATGCTATAATCTGTGCGGTCATCGTTGTACCGATATTTGCACCCAAAATAATCGAAATCGCCTGAGGCAGGTTCATCAAACCGGCACTGACAAATCCAATCGTCATGACCGTCGTCGCACTGCTGCTCTGCAGCACCGCCGTCGTCAGCGCTCCTGCAAGCACGCCCATGACAGGATTGCGCGTCAGAAGGGCAAGAATGCTCTTCATCCTCTCCCCTGCCGCTTTCTGCAGACATTCACTCATCAGATTCATACCATAAATAAAAATGGCAAGTCCTCCCAGTAAACCAAATACAATTCTTGTTGAATCGCTCATAGTGTTCTCCTTATTCACATTCTCATATTGATCCTATTATCTTCTTTACTATAATTTGAGAATGTAAAATACATATCGGAGAAATGTTAAATCTGTGTAAAATGAAGACTGATATGCATGATTTGGAAGAGGGAAACTTTTGCTGACTTATTGCCCATTCATCCCTTGCGCCTTGTGGATTGATATGATATATTATAAGCACAAAGAGAACAACCGCCCACAAGGGGATTGGCCTCATTGTTGTAATTCAGTATAGAATCACCACCCTTTTTGGTCAAAGTTCTGGGGTGGTTTTTCTATGCCTTAATTCATTATCTGATAAACGTAAATACGAATGTCAGTAACGCCAGAATGAACATGCCAAAAGTCATCAAATCCTTGAAATCAAAAGGTTTCTTGTCCACCAGCACCACCCCCATTCTATGTAGAATAGAGGTCAGCCACCCTATAACACGGTTGTTCCTGATAGAAGTTTATCATATTTTAGTCTGTTTTTCATTGAACTTGTAATTTAATCTGCTTCTACATTGCTTTCCACATTCTGATGTATTGCTCCAGTAAATTCATCCCTTGCGTTTTGTAGTTTGATATGATATATTATAAACACAAGGAGAACAACCGCCCACAAGGGGTTGACCTCGACATATGGTTAAAGAATCACCACTCCATCTCTCGTCAAAGTTCTGGGGTGGTTTTTCTATGCTTTAAAACATTATCTGATAAACGTAAATACGAATGTCAGTAATGCCAGAATGAACATGCCAAAAGCCATCAAATCCTTGAAATCAAAAGGTTTCTTGTCCACCAGCACCACCCCCATTCTATGTAGAATAGAGGTCAGCCACCCTATAACACGGTTGTTCCTGATAGAAGTTTATCA